>JBAPTR010000321.1:0-3488 GCA_049282265.1 Desulfatiglandaceae bacterium
CCGACGGCTACGGGCAGGCAGTAGAAATCGCCAACGACGTGGAATACGGGCTCTCTTCCGCCATTTATACACAAGATATCAATACCGCCTACAGGGCGATCCATGACCTTGAAACAGGTGTCACGTACGTCAATGCACCAACCATCGGCGCTGAGGTCCACCTCCCCTTCGGTGGCGTAAAAAATACCGGAAACGGCGCCAGGGAAGCCGGTACAGCAGCCATAGAGGAATTTACAGAAATCAAGGCCGTCTTCATCGACTACAGCGGAAGACTCCAGAAGGCGCAGATTCAGGAATAGGTATCATGTCTCCACCATATAACCCTCACCTTCAAGACGAGGTTTTTATGAGGCGCACGGATTCCGGCCTTCGCCGGAATGACAAGTCACTTCGCCACAACCGCAAGGCTTCCTTCGCCTGCCCCGCCCCGTTCCGGGTCGGGACGGGGAAGGCGAGGGGTTTCTACCATCCCGGGAGGGAATGAGGATGCCGAAAAAAAAGATCAATCTTCCGTATCATGTGGAATACCTGTCCATACTTGACGAAAAAGGGAAACTGGATGAGAAGCTCGAGCCGGATATTTCCGAAGAACTCCTCCTCAAACTCCACCACGCCATGCTTCTGGGCCGGCGTTTCGACCAGCGTTTGTTGAACCTTCAACGACAAGGCCGAATTGGAACATTCGCCCCCATAACCGGGCAGGAAGCAGCCCAGCTGGGGGCGGTAGCTGCGCTGCAGCCTTCGGACTGGTTCGTCCCCTCCTTCCGGGAAACGGCGGCGGAGCTCTGGCGGGGGAGAACAATGGAGAGCGTTATCCTGGCCTTCGCCGGATACAGCGAGGGAGCGAAGAGTGAAACAAAACTCAACAATCTCCCCGTAGCGGTACCCGTGGCAACCCAGGTCCTCCATGCGGTGGGCATAGCCTGGGCGATGAAATACCGTGAGAAGAAAGACGTCGCCATGACCTTTTTCGGGGACGGAGGGACCTCTGAGGGAGATTTTCACGAAGGGATGAACCTTGCGGCGCTCTACCAGGTCCCCGTTGTCTTCGTATGCCAGAACAACCATTGGGCCATCTCCCTGCCCCGCTCGAAGCAGACCCACTCGAAGACGCTCGCCCAAAAGGCCCTCGCCTACGACATGCCCGGGATCCAGGTCGACGGCAATGACGTGCTGGCTGTTTATTCTGCAGCCCATGAAGCAGTGGAGCGCGCACGTTCCGGGGACGGCCCTACCCTGATTGAGTGCGTCACGTATAGAATGATGATGCATACGACGGCTGACAACCCGAAACGCTATCGTACGGAAGAGGAAGTTGAGGCATGGAAAAAGCGGGATCCCCTGCTGCGCTTCCAGAAATACCTTAAAGACAAGGGCCGCCTTTCCTCGGAAAAGATCGAAGCGTTGGAAGAAGAGGTAAAAGCCGAAATACAATCAGCCGTGGATCACGCAGAGACTCTAATGAAGGAGGGCGGAGATCCCATTGATATGTTTGATCACGCCTACGCGGAGCTTCCCTCTTACCTGGCAGAGCAGCGGGAAGAACTCGAAAAGGAGTTGGCCGCGATCAAGGAGGAAAACCATGGCTAAGATGACGATGGTCCAGGCCCTTAATCTGGCTTTGCGCCAGGAAATGGAAAAAGATGATTCCGTTATTGTTCTGGGAGAGGATGTGGGGGTAGATGGGGGCGTTTTCCGCGTAACCGACGGCCTCTTCGAACAGTTCGGCGAACAGCGATGCTTCGATACGCCTCTGGCGGAATCGGGTATCGTGGGCATGTCCATCGGCATGGCGGTATATGGTCTCAAACCCGTGTGCGAAATCCAGTTTTCGGGATTCAGCTACTTGAATTTCCACCAGATTGAATGCCACGCAGCCCGCCTTCGATTGCGTTCTCAGGGTCAGGTTCACGTGCCCATGGTGCTTCGCACACCGTATGGCGGAGGGGTGCGCGCCCTGGAACACCACTCGGAGAGCCGGGAGGTGTTCTACGCGCATATACCGGGAATCAAGATGGTCATTCCGTCGGGGCCCCGAAACGCTAGGGCGCTCCTGGCGGCAGCTATTCGCGATCCGGACCCTGTGATCTTCTTCGAGGGAAAGGCCATCTACCGGGCATTCCGTGAAGAGGTACCCGAAGAAGAGGAAACTATGGCCATCGGAACATCCCAGGTCGTGAGAGATGGCAAAGACTTGACGATGATCTCCTACGGCGCCATGATGCGCCCTACCCTTGATGCGGCCCGGGAACTCAAGGAGAAGGACGGCGTGGAGGCGGAGGTCATCGACCTATTGACAATCTCTCCTCTTGACGACAAACGCTTTGTGGAATCGGTGACCAAGACCGGGCATGCCATGGTAATCCATGAGGCGCCTCGCAGCTTCGGTCCCGGTGCGGAGATCGTGTCCAGGCTCATGGAAAAGGCCTTCTACTTTTTGGAAGCGCCCATAGCCAGGGTCACCGGATTTGATGTCACCATTCCGCTGTTCAGCCGGGAAAACGCGTATCTACCCAATGTCCGCCGTATCGTCACTTCGGCCAGGAAGATATTGAGCACTTAATACGGAGGGAGAGGCATGGCCAAGGAGTTCAAACTGCCCGATCTGGGAGAAGGGATTCACGAGGCGGAGGTCCTGTCTGTTCTCGTCTCCACTGGGCAAGAAGTCAATGAGGGAGATCCTATTCTCGAGGTGGAGACTGATAAGGCAGCGGTTGAGATTCCGTCGCCCTATACGGGTACCGTACAAGAGATCATGGTTAAACCCGGAGACACCGTCAAAGTGAATGACGTCCTCATGATCTTCAGTAACGGCGAAGGAGTTGCCGCACTTGAAGAGGAAAAGGCGTCCGAGAAACGTGAAGAACCCGTCACGCCCGAAAAGGAGAAGCCGTCTGAAAAGCGCGAGGAACAACCTGTCCCTGAAGCTGCGGCCCGCCGCAAAGAGGGGCCTGTGCCTGCTTCTCCAGCGACAAGACGGCTGGCGCGCGAACTTGGTGTCGATCTTGAGTCGGTAACACCGAGCGGGCCGGCTGGTTTGGTAACAGCTGACGACGTCAGGGGTTTTGCGAAAAAGGCCGAAAAACCCGAGGAGGCGGTCAAGGCGGCGGCCGAAAAGCCCGCGCCGGAGCAGCTCGTTTCCGTTGCCGTTCCCCCCTTGCCGGACTTTACGAAATGGGGACCGGTCACGCGCGTCCCCGTAAGGTCCATAAGGAAGACCACGGCCAGGCAGATGACCCTTGCCTGGGCCCAGATTCCCCATGTCCACAGCCAGAATATGATAGACATGACGGAACTTGAAGCCTTCCGCCGAAGGCACAAAGCTGAGATTGAAGCGAAAGGCGGCAGGTTGACCGTCACCGTTTTCGCGTTGAAGGCCGTTGCCACCGCCCTGAAAACCTACCCGAATTTCAATGCCACCCTGGACACCGGGGCCGGCGAAATCATCATCAAGAACTATTTTCACATCGGGATCGCCGTCAACACGG
>JBAPTR010000322.1:0-11998 GCA_049282265.1 Desulfatiglandaceae bacterium
ATAGAGTCTCACCCGTAAAAGATCAAGTTGTTTGATGTGTGCCGAAGTGGCGGAACTGGTAGACGCGCTAGGTTCAGGGTCTAGTGGGCGGACGCCTGTGGGAGTTCGAGTCTCCCCTTCGGCACCACAACTTATTGAAATCGCAAGAAATGTTAGATAGTAAGGAAAAGAGGGAAAATTCAAAATTGGCACCAAAAAGGGTGGTTTTGGATTATCTCAGACACAAAATCGACACAAAACCCCCTTTCCGGCTCTGAATGGGGTCTTCCGTATCTGCCAATAGTTCCTATAACTTAATCAATACGACCTGGTTTTCCTCGACCTTGAAAGAGAACTCATCGCCTTCTTCTTTGAAAGTCTTGACCAGTCTCTTGGCAGGAATCCTGATGCCTAACTTCCCGAATTTGATGTTCCCCCCTCCCTTGCCGTAAAGACCCTCGACATTGAAAACCTTACCTGTGCTCAACACCACCTTAAGTATGGCATTCTTGAGTGCCATTCGCGTCACTCCACCCAACTCTTCCATCAACTGTTCGGCATTATGGTCGCCCTTCTCCAGTAGGGTTGTCAGTTTCGGCACATCTACACTCTTCTTTGCGCCAGGCTTTTTCTTCTTTGGCATGACTATTTTCCTCCTCATGGTTTCTATGCGTTCTTTTCGTTCGTCATCTGTCAAACCATCATCACGCTCAAACCACTTTGTTGTAATTGGTTTTTTTGTCATCAACTCCCCATAGGTATGCCTGTCATAGGTTTCATTTGAGGAATACACAATAGATATATAAAAAATCAGTGATTTCCGGTTAGGTTTTTGCATAACAGTTTGACTTTTCGTGATATTCAATATCTGATCCGACTACGCCGTTGCAGGCGATGCGGGTTTCATTCTCTATCTTGATGCGAAGCTCCCTGACCCTTTTTATGCTGACTTTTTCGTTGTGCTGTTCACGGCAATAAATGGCAAGCAGCAAATAGGTAATCAGTCCGGCGAGTATCTGGACCATCAATCCATACTCGCTTCTGGCAATCAGATGGTAGACCTTGAGGTGGCGTTTCCACCAGGCAAAGAATTTTTCTATGTCCCATCTGAGCTTATAAATGAGAGCGATTTGCTCCGCTGATAGGTCATATCGGTTTGTGGCAACCCAGTACTTGGTGCTATCGACGGTGTACCCCACCAGCCTGAGAGGCTTTTTGGTCTGATTGACCCCGTGGGTACCCAGTAGAACAAGGGCATCATAGAAGATGTTGCTGTCTGGATTGATGGGTTTGGCTTCTATGCAGGCCCTCTTGGTCTTGGCCTTAATGCGGCATACAAAATACTTTTTCTCTTGTTGCCACAGGTCGAAATAGTCATGAGCTTGGTACCCTCGATCCATAATACCGGTTTGCCCCGGGGAAAGGATCATGCCGGCAAAGGGTCGTTCAGCACCTTTCCCATCAGAGAGGAATACTTTTCTGGGTATGCCATGATTGACATCAAAACCGAGATGCACTTTGGCCTTTTTGGAGCCTTTTCTATAATCAGCCCAGAGCATGGAAAGGCATGCATCGATCAAGGAACCATCGATAGCGATGAGATCTCCAAGTTTATCATATTCTTTTGGTAAACGGCTGGCAGCATCAGCCTGAAGGTTTTTATAGATGTGGGCAAGTTGTTCAAGACCCCGGGTATTGATAGCCTCGGCAAAACTGCTTTTTTTGATCCCCTCTTCAGGAGCAATGGCATGACGAGCAAAATCGTCTTCTTCGATGACCTGAAGAAGTTCCTGGGCAGAAGTGAATTCTTCCAGGTGGAAAAAGATGAGCATCTTGAGTTGGTCTTCAAAAGTCATTTTCAAAGGTCTATTTCCCTTTGCTTCCAATGGGGGCATATTGATCATGGCCTTGACAATAGGCAGAGATATTTGCCCAAGAGATGGTGCACTTCCTTTGTTTAGACGGTCGGGGATGCGAAGCATTTTGTAACCTCCTGAAATCATTTAAGATTACAAAATTTCGCCACACACCCTAACAGGAATGTCAAGCAAATAATGAACTTAACACGCTGATTTGGCTATTTATTTTGATGTATCACATGCAATTTCCTAACCGGAAATTACTGATATTTTTTCACTAAAAAAGCGACTTCTTATCACCTGATCCTTGTATTAGAAGATCGTCCGACTCAGGGAAGCCTTGCACTACTCTTCAAAAATAACCTTATGATTGACCAGATTCATCTCCCTGATGCGTCCCTTGATGAGCTTCTGACCTCCGAAAATATCCACCAGGTGCCAGGAGTCGTCCCCCTCCGGCCTGACAAGGTCTATGGATTCCATTATCAATTGTTCTTCGCCTTCTTTGAATAAATATGCGTTTGCTTCACACATCTTTTAAATGCTCCTCTACGTATTGATCCAGCAAGGCGTCCACTCCGCACATATCTGTTTCGGCCACTACCACGACATCCTCGTCGCCGTCGTGACCAAATTCTTTGAGGGCCCATTCGGCCGCGCGAATGCCGATGGCCAGACCGGGGCACCAATGCCCGTGGAATTCGGTAGTGTCTTTTACCAGCTCAGGACTGATACTAGTGGCCATATTTGAATTTACCTCCTAACAGTGGGCGCAACGCCCCTGCCCTGTTTCGATTTTGTAATTTCACTCATGCGGTCAAAACTTCCCCTCTTTGTTCCATCCCACAACCGCGTCTGGAATGCAGTCCACTTTGGCCGAATATGGCTTGATGTCTATCAACGGCGATCCATCAACGGCGTCCATACTGTTGACCGTCAGAAGGCGCCCGTCCCGTTTCTGCAGATCCACCACGCACACGGCGACGGGGTTGGGGCGGTTGGGCGAACGTGTGGCAAAGACGCCGTGAATTTCCTCGCCCCATGGGGTTTTGGCCTGCAGCTTTTTCCTGTCGCCTTTATCCTGCCAGTACAAAATCATCAGATGCGAACAGGTTTCCACGTCCTTGAGCGCCGACTCGTATTCCTCGAACACTTCGATGGTGGAAGTGTCTTGTTTAAACCTGCCTTGAAAAGGCGCCTCGCTTTTGTCCTTGTAGGGCGAATGGATCACGCCGATTTGGACTAATTGACCGTTGGGAATTTCCATTTACTCGCCTCACTCCAGGGGAATGACCAGCGGGTTTCCCCGGTGATGATGTATTTCCACCGGCAAACCATAAACCGCCTGAATCATATCTGCGGTTACTTCCCTGGTTCTTCCGGCGGCGTATATAGAGCCGTCTTTTAAAAACAGAAATTTGTCCGCATGGCGCAGAGCCGTATTCAGATTGTGCATGGTCATCACCGCCGCCACATCGTGTTCGTTGACCACCCTACGGATGATTTTCAATATTTCCACTTGATTTTTCAAATCCAGACTGCTGGTCGGTTCGTCCAGAAGCAGAAGCTTGGGTTCCTGGACTAGGGCCCGGGCAATGGCCACCTTTTGCAATTCTCCGCCGCTCATCTGATCAATATAGCGCATGGCCAGACGTTCCAGGCCCAGGCGTTTAATGGCCGCATCTACAATTTTCAAGTCCTTTTGGGTGGTCCGCCAGTTGATATGCGGACGACGACCCATGAGGATGGCGTCAAAGGCTGTCAAGCGGCTGGTTTCGTTGCGTTGGGCCACGTACCCGATGCGGCGGGCGATGCCCATGGGATCCAGGCGCAGCACTTCCTTGTCATCCACAAACACCGCGCCCTGCTTCGGCCGGAGCATGGCGTTGATACACTTGAGCAAAGTGGTTTTGCCCACTCCGTTCGGTCCCAAAATGGCCAGAATCTCATTCTTGTCCAGACCGAACTCAATTTCCTTGAGCACCGGTTGACTGTTGTACCGAAAGGATACGCCCGCGACATTGAGTATCATCGCCTGTACCCCCGCAAAATCAGAAAGATAAAAACGGGCGCGCCCATGAAGGCCGTGAGTACGGACACGGGCAACAGGTGCGGAGCCAGCATGAGCCGGGCCGCCGTATCCGAAACCAGCAGGAGTATGCCGCCGACAAGCAGAGACGCCGGGATTAGAAAACGGTGATCCCCGCCGATGATCCGGCGAATCATGTGCGGGCAGACCAGGCCCACGAAGCCGATAATTCCCAGTAACGAGATGATCACGGCCGTGACCAGGGAGGCGATCAGCATGCCCAGCAGGCGAACCCTTTGCACGCGGACGCCCAGACCCTGAGCCGTCTCGTCCCCGGCGTCAATGGCGTTATAACTCCAGGAGTTGGCGATAAAATATATTGAAGACAGGCAGGTGACCACGGCCATGAATCCCAACTCTCCCCAGCTGGCCCGGGCCACGTCTCCGAACGTCCAGAAAACCATGGCGGCCAATTGCACGTCATCCGCAAAAAACTGGAGCATCATGGTCCCGGCCGTAAACAGCGAGGCCAGGGCCACACCGGTCAAGACCATGACTTCGGGCGAGGCGCCCCGGATTCTGGATACGACTATGATGACCCAGGCGGCCGCCAGACAGCAGACAAAGGCCACGGCCGTGGTGATGTACGGATTGGAGATGGTGACCGCGCCCACGCTGGAACTGGCCATCACTCCCGATCCGAGCACCATCACGGCAAATGACGCGCCGAACGCGGCGGCGTGGGAAATGCCCAGCGTAAAAGGCGAGCCCAGCGGATTGCGCAGAATGGACTGCATGACCGTTCCGGTGGAGGCCAATCCGGCCCCGGCCACAATAGCTGTCAAAGCCTGGGGCAGCCGGATATTCCAGACAATAATGTCCACCCTTTTGGACACGATTCCGCCTACCAGGGACAGAAAAACCTGGGAAACCGGAATGTCGGCCGCACCCAGCGAGATGCCCACCACCAGGGCCACCGCCAGGAAGATCAGGCTCAAAACGAGAAAGGCCGTCTTCCTGGCAATGTACTTTGTATATTCGGCCGGGACCTGCCCGTTTTCAAAATGCATAAATCTTCGCCTACTTTAACGGTATCCGCTTGAAACCCAACCCGTCGAACGCCCCGCTCATCAGATCGAACACGGGCTTTCCTACGAGAAAAGTGTAGATTTTGTCGGCCTGGGCCACCGGATCAATGTCATGGAACCGGTCCGGATACAGAAATTTCCCCACAAAATAAGCATCGGCCAGAATAGACCCGTAATTCCGCGTGTACCAGTTGTACGGCAGGACTCCGTAAACCTCCCCTTTCTGCACCGCGGTCAGAGCCTGGTAAGCGGGATCGGTTTTAAGCTCATACAGCCCGCCAGCCGAATCGCCCATCTGCAAAGTGGACAGATCCAAGAACAGAATGTCCGGGTCCCATTCCACGATCTTTTCCTTGGCTACGTTACTCTGCTGGAGGACCTTGCCTTGCATGGTCGGCGCGTACGCCATATTTTTGGCGTTGACGAAGGTAAAAGGCGGGTATCCCGGCTCCGTGGACTGAAAGCCGTGCGGTCCCTTGAACGCTATCCCACCGATGAAACACGTCTTGCGCTGACTTTCGGGGACATTTTGGACCCGCTTTTTCAGGTCGCTGATATGCGAATCAAAATAAGCGATAACCTCTTCGGCCCGCTTTTCTTTACCCACCACCCGGCCCATTATGCGCAGGGCTTGATAAAAGGAACCCCGCGCTTTGCCCAGGTTGCCGTATTCCAGGATAACCACGGGAATACCGGTTTTTTTCTGTAGTTCCACCGCATCGTGCCCCATGGTTCCGTAAGTCTTGAGGATAACTTGAGGCTGGGGCTGAAGAGTCATAATCAGCTCCGGGTTGTCATGGCCTCGGAACTCGCCGAACATGGGGTAAGTTTTGAATTGTGGATTGGCCAGAGCGTAAGGCCGGGCGTCGAACTTGGTTTCACGCTTCTCAATATCGTCCACGGCCACAATCCGGTCGTGGGCCTGGAGATAGGTCAAAAGGCGCAGGGAACCCGGCCCGGAACAGATAACGCGTTCTACCGTTGCGGGAAGCGTAACCTCCCGGCCCGCGGCATCCTTGACTACTTTGGTTTGGGCAGAGTGTAAGCTAAGAGGGATAACCAGCAGAATTAACAACGACATCAGACTGAAGCACTTCTTCATTACTTGCCTCCAAAACACAAAAAGCCGCGCATGATTTAACCCCCTTCATGGGAGCCGTATTCATTCGCGGCTTTAAAAGCCTATATATAAATTCAGGCGACTAGAAGCCTTCAGACTTCCGATTCTTAACTAAGATATACCACAACCCTCACCCCCGCACAAGCCTAATCATCTCTAGCCTGTCGGCCCCAAAATCCGTGCGGCGGAGCCTGACTCATGGGCTTGGGATCGGACGTTGGTCCCCGTTGATCTTTTTTGATATAGTTTGAGAGATTCTAAATCTCGGGAACCTTAAAAAAGCTCAGGGATAGAGAGATATACGAGGACGCAGGAGCGTCCAAGTCTTGCGTTCCCACGCGGGAGCGTGGAAACGAGGAGAGACTATCAGCTTGTTCTATACGAGTTAGGGTCGGACCAAGCTAACTGATTGATATCAAGTGAAATACTCGTGAAATACACCCTTGATTTTGGCCTATATCGCCCTTTTCGGGGGCAAAACGGGCAATATAGGCAATTAACCTAATATGGGCAGAGGGAGGCTCTTTTATAATTTAGTTGACTATGTATCTATTTGAATTTAGGTCGTTATACGCCAAGAGCAGCGAGGCTCAATGCTCCCGGCGTATTGTACCATTTGATGGTCCGGGGGATAGAGAACAGGAAAATATTTCACAACAATAAAGAACAGAGTTTATAGGCCTGGGGCCCGACCCCAGACCCCCAGAGAATACACACGAAAAATGAGGGTCATAATGAATATTCAAAAACTAGCGGCATTTTTTATGTGGTGTACCATCATAAACGGGGGCTTACTGGTCCTCGCGATCATAGTGGGCATTATTGGTCTGGATTTGGTATACAGTTTTCACGGCAAGTTATTCCAGATCCCTCGTGAAGCTTTTAACGTGGCCTATTATTCGTTCCTTGGTTTGTACAAAATCGTCTGGCTGGTTTTCAATGCCGTTCCCTATGTAGCTCTGCTGATCATCAGAAAAGAATAGCATCCAACAAGCTTCTTCACCAGATTCGGGCCAAACGGCGGCCCTCCCTGGTGAGCAATCCGTTAGGGGTCAAGGAGTCGACCCACGGATGGCCTCACATGATGGGAAACCTAAGAAACGACGAGGTGCGGATGACGATCAACATTCCAACGAACGCTGATGGACGCACGGCCCGTCAGTTGCTGAGCAGCCACGTGTCGGAGTTTTCGCCATCCGGGCCGAATGCTTGGAAGCAACTGGCCACAGCTTACGGTGACATCCACAGGGGCATCGTGTCTGATGCCTGATAACACCCAGAGTGATTGGCTTTCGACTCCCGAGAGTATCGAGGCCTTTCGGCAAGAGGTCGAGGCCTTCAAGCCGGAAACGACCGAGTTCGAACTGTCGAGTGTTGAAGAGCGAACAATCTCGCTCGGCGACCGAAAGATCGCAGTGAGGATCTACGATCCCGGTGGGCGAGCACCCAAACCGGCGCTGATTTACGTTCACGGTGCTTGCTGGGTCGCGGGAAGCCTCGAAAGCCACGATGAGGTAAGTCGCTACTTGGCGTCAAAGAGCGAAGCGGTGGTCATTGCCGTCGACTACAGACTGGCACCCGAACATCCGTATCCGGCTGCGCACAACGATGTCTTCGATGCGGTCCAATGGGTATGGGATCACGCCGCGGAGCTAGGCTTGGACAGAACTCGGCTCGGTATCGGCGGAGAAAGCGCAGGCGCCCATCTTGCCGCTGCGACAGCTATCCGAGCGACTGACGAACTCGACGCACCCCGATTTGCGTTCCTGCTGCTTGTGTACGCCGCATTGGACGGTGGCGGACCCTCGTGGACGGAGTGTAAGGGCATCTACTTCGAAAACGCGGAGGACGCCAGAAGTAGGTACGGTTCTCCACTCTGGGTGGATGACCTGTCTAAGATGCCTAAGACCTTCAACGTTTACGGAGAGTACGAGCCGTCGCGCGCCGAGCAAGAGCTATTCATGCGCAAACTCCGAGATGACAAGGTGGAGGTGCACAGCTTCATGCATCAGGGCGTGGCCCATGATGTGGAGGCCTGGTTGACGGTCTCCGGAAGCCTCACCGCTCATGAAATCGCAATCAAATACATCAAAATGGGCTTTGCCAGTTCGCCGTAGTCCCAATGGCGAGTCCCAACGACGGTCGGTGGCGGCGCCTAACGAAAGCTTTGAGAGGGGCGTTGGTTGCCTACGGAAGAAGGAATGCGAATCACGAAATCTCAGCTGATAGACAAGCCTGAGAATTGGGGCCGCCATATCGTCATCCTGGGGGCTGGGGCGAGTGTCGCAGCGTTTCCTCACGGTGATGTCAATGGGAAAACGCTGCCAACGATGGATGGTTTGATCGAGATGCTCAGTCTCGAACTAATATTGAAAGGGGGAGGGGTCAAGGACACGCGGCGCAACTTTGAAACCATCTATAGCGAATTGTATGAGATTGATCCTGGGTTGCCAATTCTGAGGGAAATTGAGGAACTCATATATACCTATTTTAGCAACCTAAGACTCCCGGAAACA
Organism: Desulfatiglandaceae bacterium; assembly: GCA_049282265.1. Taxonomy (GTDB): domain Bacteria; phylum Desulfobacterota; class DSM-4660; order Desulfatiglandales; family Desulfatiglandaceae; genus CAYUCJ01. The sequence goes on from JBAPTR010000322.1 coordinate 8,592, forward strand.
CCCACACTATATGACCACTTATTGATATCTTTAAGGCCTAAGGATATGGTTGCAACGTTTAACTGGGATCCATTCCTCTTCGACGCCTGGAATAGGATTAAGGATAGTGTACCAGTTCCTGAGGTTGTTCATCTTCACGGCAATGTCCGTCTGGCTTATTGCCCAGACCACCCTACCTATGGTGAACACGGTATGTATTGTCCAACTTGTGATAAGGAGCTTATTCCCTCTCGACTGCTCTACCCTGTGGCAATGAAGAACTATGTTAACGACCCCTTTATCAAGACAGAATGGGAAGTTCTGAAGAAGGCACTACGTCAGGCAAGGACGCTGACAATCTTTGGCTACGGCGCTCCGACTACGGATATGGAGGCAGTTGATATCCTGAATAATGCATGGGACAAAGCCAATCGCTTAATCGAAAGAACTGAGATCATCGACATAAAAGACAAGGAAGTCCTGTGGAGGCAGTGGGACCCGTTTATCGTAAGAACATATCTTGATTGCCCCGGAAACTTCTACAAATCACGGTTAGCAAGCTATCCTAGGAGATCTTGTGAAGCTTTGTTAAATCAAACTTTCTACGGCCTATGGGTCGAGGAGAACCCATTTCCGGTGAATGCCGGATTTGATGAGTTGCTGTCTTGGATGAAGCCACTTGTTGAGGCAGAGAATAATATGGGAAAGCCTAAGAACCGAGGAGATACGGACTAAATAGATATCACTGCCACTATATGAGTGACTTCGCGAGGCCGTCGAATCGGGGGAGGATGCATGTCGAAATCAAAGCCAAAGATGGCCAACAAGTCAATGCAGGCGACGGGAAGGGGGTCAGGGGCGCTGACGCGGCAAACTAATTGGCCCGCGCCTGATTTCTGGCGTTATCTTATTAAAAAAATGAAGAATTTTAAAGACAGAGATGACCTTTCAAGATTCCTTGTACATCTCACAAGAGATTACGAAGGAGATTCTGCATACAGAAATCTTTTGAATATTCTTAGTGAAAAAACCATAGAAGCGAGAAATGCACATTGTTTAGTAATGCATAATCTTAAGAGTATGCGTTTTTCTCAAGTACTCAAGAGAAGATTCAATACAGTCTGTTTCACCGAAACACCGTTGACTCAAATAAAAAAACTGATTTCTGTTGGAGATAGAAAAATTGAACTCCAACCATGGGGTATTATTTTCTGGAAAGATGACCTTTTTGAATCTGGCGCAAGCCCAGCAATATACATAAATGCAAAAGGAACATCTGTTGATAAATTTCTGCTGGACGAGTTTGCCGCCATATTCGAAAACATTACGACATTGAGCAAGCTAAAAGAAACAGAAGTCCAACATTATCATAATATTGTTCATTATTATTCCCTTATCAACGTAGTCAAAGAATCACACGATTTCATGTGGGAGAGAGAATGGAGACATCATGGAGATTTCAAATTTAAATATGAGGACATAGTAGCCATCATTGCTAAAAATCCTGACAGATTTGAAAACCTTTGTGAAAAGAAATTACCCCAAAAAGCATTTGAAAAAATAAATAAACTCCCTATAATCAGCACTGATTGGGGTTATGAAGAGTTGGTTGAAAAGTTGACTATCAAAATATGGAATAAACTTACCAAATGATAATATTTAATATCATAAAGATAACATCTGCATCCAGGGGATTGCATTCCGCTGCGCTCCATGCAACTCCCTGATGCATGCGTTAGGTTGCCAATTCAATTATAACGAATACATGAAAGGGCCCACAATGAAACCTAAAATCGCAATCGTTGGCGAGTATTATGACAATTTTGAACCGCACACATCCCTGAGTAAATCCCTTGACTATTTGAATGATGAATACGATTTCGAATATGAGTGGGTTGAAACTGAAATAGTTGAAAAAAAACGGGACCAGCTCCTAGATAGTTATGCGGGTATTTGGAGCGCGCCTGGCAGTCCATTCAAAAGCCTTGACGGTGCATTGTATGCCATCACTTTTGCTCGTCTAAATAATATTCCACACTTTGGCACGTGTGCAGGATTCCAGCATGCTGTCATAGAACTTGCGAGGAATCTTCTTGGAATTAAAGATGCGCAGCATGAGGAATATGATGCACAGTCTTCAACACTTTTTGTCAATAAACTTGTCTGCTCACTTGCAGGGAAGACAATGGATGTCTATCTCAAAAGCGGCACGCTTGCGCATCGACTGTATAATCTTGATAAAACCGAAGAAAATTACTATTGCAACTTTGGCATTAACCCAGCGTTTAAGAATGCTTTGCAGCATCCTCAGATTTGCATTTCAGGTGTCGATCAGGATCAAGAAATTCGTATTATCGAATTACCGAATCACCGGTTCTTTATGATTACGTTGTTTGTCCCTCAAACTCGGTCGAAACCTGAGGCTCCTCATCCGCTGATTAATGGTTTTGTAAAAGCGGTTTGTGAAAAATGATTTAAACGGAAAAGACAATACAGCCCTAACGAAGGTACTTGACCGGATACCGTGAACCGCACAATCAAACTGCGTTTGCTTGCACGGCCCCCGGCACCGGTCAGCACCGCGATTCCTGATAATGTAGTTGTTTAAGAAGAAAGGATGATTAAATGAACATAATACATATAGCATGGGAATACATACGTGAACAACAGCCGCCCGTGATTCGGACTCTTCATATTACAATTTTATGTTTGGTTTTAAGCCAGATAATTGTCAGCAACTTCATGGGATTCACCGATAATGGTGAAGTAAGTAAGAAAACCATCGAATATTATGGAACATGGATACATATAAGCACCGGATTATCTCTATTACCGATCACTTTCGTTTTTATTTTTGTCGAACTAAAACGTCATGGAATCAAATATTTTTTTCCTTACTTCTATGGCAATTTTTCCCAACTAAAAGAAGATTTTCAGCAGCTCAAACAATTCGAATTACCGGAACCAAACGCTTATGGTATCGCGGCGATAGTTCAAGGTCTGGGTTTGGGCGCATTGACATTGGTCATTTTATCAGGGTTAACTTGGTTCATTTCTTGGATTTATACGGCACCATGGGCGGATAGCATAAAAGAGCTTCACGAATTATTAACCGGATTAATCGAAGCGTATGTTGTTGGCCATGGTGGAATGGGACTGCTGCATTTGTTTTTTAGATTCAAGAACCAAAAAAACCGCTAACATCAGCTTTGAGAAGGACGTAGTTTTCGCTGGCGCTTCATCCACGCCTCTCAAGCTGGGCGTTGGGAGATACACTTACACATCACGCCAACGGAGACACCAGACCGGTCTCCACATATGATTGATTCCGGGGACAGTATATCAATTATTTAATGTCCCAAACGGCTGCGCAGGGATACAGTTTTTCAATGGCAAGAATTGCAAGAGCAGTGGCAGCAGGCATGCCC
>JBAPTR010000323.1:0-2800 GCA_049282265.1 Desulfatiglandaceae bacterium
TCCAGTCTTCAACAGCGCGGGCCCGTTGATTTGATATTGGCGTTGGCCCTCATCCATCACCTGGTCCTTTCTTCATACGTGCCGCTTTCCAAGGTCGCAGAATGGTTTGCATCCCTGACTGATCATTTATTGGTCGAATTCGTCCCTCCGAATGACCCTATGGTTCAGAAACTGTTGAAAAATCGGCTGGAAGAAGCCCTGCCATATGATTTTCAGACCTTCCAGTCCGCCTTTGGGGCGCTTTTTGCGTTCATGGATCAAAAAGAGCTGGCAAACGGGCGAACCTTATTCCTCTGCAAACGCAAGTGACTCGAAACAGGGACACGCATTTCTGATGGTTCGGGAGAGACTGGAAAAGGGGAGGCGACAGACATGATAGATCCGCTGGTATCCATAATTGTGAGAACAAAAGATCGCCCCCTGCTTCTCAATGAGGCCATTAAGAGTATTTCCGATCAGACCTACAGGCCTATTGAGGTCTGCCTGGTCAATGACGGCGGTGATGATCCGGACCTCGAAGGGATCAAGGACATCCTTGGGGAAACCGAACTCTGTTATATAAAACATGAGAAATCACAGGGGCGACCTGCCGCCCTGAATAGCGGGCTTGATAAGAGCGAAGGCCTGTATGTGGGCATTTTGGATGATGATGACCTTTATTATCCCAGCGCGATTCGCACGTTGTTGAATGCTTCAATCGAAAATGAGAACAGGCCGGTTTACGGGCAGGTGGTGTGCAGGAAAGAGGGAACAGGTAGCAGCGGAAGGGAACCGCGTCTTGATTTTACGATTGGAGAACCCTTTTGTATGGGGAGACTGGTGTTCGAGAATTTCATTCCCACCAATGCCGTGCTGGTCCCGAGAATCTGGATTCAAAAGACAGGGCCGTTTGACACCGATTTTGAGATCTTCGAGGACTGGGATTGGATGATCAAGTTGGCCCAGAACTGCGAACCCCTGTTTGTAGAGAGTTCCGTGGGAGAATACAGAATATTTTCAGATGCCACGATCACCGGAAAGGGTGGTGAGGAAATGCACCGCACCTTCAAAGAGAAATTACTGAACAGGCACATGAACAAGGCGGATGCCGGGAGCTTTCTCGATCATGTCCAGAGGACCGTCGATAAGGTGGTGCTTGAGAAGGATGCGGTCGCCCATGACCTCAGAGGGAGACTTGATGAACTGACCCGGCAGGTGGAAATCAAGACGGAATGGGTCAGGGAAAGGGATGAACGTATCAGGCTGTTCGAAGATACGATTCACGGCCTGGAGCAAACTGTGCACGGCTTGGAGCAAACTGTGCACGGCCTGGAGCAGACTGTGCATGAACTGGAAGATGGAGTGCGCGAAAGGGATAGAGAAATTCGCAGGATACTGAATTCACTCTCATACAAAATAGGGGTGCCCATCAATAATCTCGTCGAGATGGTGCGAAAGAAGCTCGGGAAAAGGCAGCATGGTTGAGAAATCGCCCGCGGTTGACATCATTATCGTCAATTACAATGGTATGGCGCATCTCCCATCCTGCCTGGAGTCGGTTTTCCGGACAGATTATTCCGTCTTTTCCGTCATTGTCGTGGACAATGCTTCGGAGGACGGCAGCCCGGAATGGGTAAATGAAAATTACCCCACTGTGAGACTCATACAAAACGAGACAAATCTGGGTTTTGGGAAGGCCAATATGATCGGTGTGCAAGCCGGGTGTTCCCCCCTTGCGGCGTTTCTGAATAGTGATACAAGAGTCACACGAAACTGGCTTGCGTCTTTGGTTCAGGAAATTCAAGAGGATGAATCCATTGGCGCGGTTTGTTCAAAGCTGCTCTTCATGAGAAATCCGAGAGTATTGAATAGCGCCGGAGGGGGAATGAACTTTGTCGGCTATGGGTACGATATCGGAATATTTGAGATAGATAACGGCCGGTTCGATCAGAAGAAAGAAGTCTTTTTCCCTTGCGCAGCCGCATGCCTGTTAAAGAAATCGGCCCTACAGGAAGTCGGCGGATTTGATGACCAGTTCTTTATGTACCATGAAGATGTTGATCTTGGATGGCGATTTCACCTCAAGGGCTACAAAATCAGGTATGTGCCAACTTCCGTTGTGTACCATGCCTTTGGCGGGACATCGATCAAGTCGGGCGGCATGGCATTCAGAAACAGGCTCGGGCAAAGACACGCGCTCAGGAGCCTTCTAAAGAACTATGAATTTTCAACGCTTACCAAAACTCTCCCGATTTTTTTGAGCCTGGGTTTCAGAAATGCCATCAGGGAGCGTTCCCTGGATTTTGTTCGATGTGTCTATTGGAATTTGGAAAAGCTGCCGGACACCCTGAGGATGAGAAAAAGAATTCAGAATTCGAGGAAAATACGTGACAGGCAGCTTATCCCTCTCATATGGCAGGATGTGGCGTTGCCTTTCCAGTTCCCTGATTATGAAGGATTCACTCTGGAGTCTTTTTTGAAGAGCCGGAATAGAAGATCTTGTGTTGAAATGGCAAAGAAGGATAGTGCCGCTCTGGGCTATGGCTGGCATGCACCGGAGGCGGACTTCAGGGATCCTGCGATTTGTTACAGATGGTCAAAAGAAGAGGCGGTTTTCTATTTGTGGAACCCTTTTGGGGACGGCGTCTTTGAAATGGAAGTCCTGGCCCTGTCAGACACCCTGCGATGTCCGAGAAAGTTTTTTGTCTCCATAAATGGTGATGCGCCACATGAATTCAGTATCGAGTCAGACGAGTGGGAGACTATACGACTGAGCCACACTTCTGAAAAAGGACCCCTTGAAGTAAAGCTGTCTGTGGAA
>JBAPTR010000324.1:0-19327 GCA_049282265.1 Desulfatiglandaceae bacterium
ATATATCAATGGAAGTGAATCTGATTACGCCGATAGCGTTGGAGAAGGAGTTGCGATTTGCCATCCGCGAGGGCGGCAGGACTGTTGGTGCCGGCGTCGTCAGCGATATTATTGAATAAGGGGAGAAGGGGATGATTGCCAATCAAAAGATCCGGATTCGCTTGAAGGCATATGATCATAAGCTTTTGGATCAATCAGCCGTAGAAATAGTGGAGACCGCCAGGGCGACCGGGGCCAGAGTTGCAGGACCTATTCCCCTCCCGACCGTAATCAACAAGTACTGCGTGCTGCGGTCTCCTCATGTGGATAAAAAATCGAGAGAGCAGTTTGAGATTCGGACGCACAAGAGACTGCTTGATATCCTTGAGCCTACCCAACAGACAGTGGACGCCCTTATGAAACTGGATCTTGCAGCAGGCGTGGATGTTGAAATCAAGCTCTAACTGAGTTCGCGAACTTCTATGTTGATCGTTTTGAATGGTTGGACATACTGGAGAGTTATCTCATGGTGAATAAGCTTTTTGGCAAAAAATTGGGTATGACGCAATATTTTCTCGGAGAGGGAAACAGTTCTCCTGTCACTGTCCTAGAAGTGGGACCTTGTTTTGTAACCCAGAAAAAGATCTTGGAAAAAGAAGGGTATAATGCCATTCAGGTGGGCTATGGGGCCCAGAAGGAAAAGAGGGTCAACAAACCTTTGCAGGGGCACTTCGGTGTTGCAGGAGCGGGAAATTTTTCCTTTGCACGGGAAATTCGCGTGGACGATCCGGATGCCTTTGAGCTTGGCCAGGAACTGGGACCGGATATTTTTGAGATCGGCGATTGCGTGGATGTCATTGGTATCAGCAAAGGACGAGGATTCAGCGGTGTTATGAAAAGGTGGGGTTTTTCAGGGGGGCGGAAGACCCACGGCTCGCGGTCACATCGGGTTCCGGGGTCCATCGGCTGCAGTGCAACACCTGGAAGGGTCCAAAAAGGGAAAAAAATGCCTGGGAGATATGGCCAGACGCGTGTCACTGTCAAGAACCTCAAGATTGTCGATATAAGACCGGAAATGCATCTTGTTATTGTCAGGGGGGCAGTGCCGGGCAGTGGCAACAGCCCGGTGGAAATACGGAAAAGTTAGAGAGCCTTTTAAAAAACGGCCGGGGTGACAAGTAGGGAATACATGCTAACAGAATGGGATCGTGAGCCTTTGATTCTCAAGAAAAAGACGCAGAACGCGAAAGGGTTCCGGCAAAATAAAATTGCAGATGACGGCCCGAAAAAGCCTGGTATGGTAAGGGGAACAGAATGAGTGTCGTGGATGTCTATAATCTTCAGAAAGAAAAGATTTCTGAGTTGGAATTGAATGAAGGTGTTTTTAACGTTCCCGTAAAAAAGCATGTGTTGCATCAGGTGGTGTTGGGACAGCTGGCAACTCGCAGGTCTGGAAGTGCAGCCACCAAGACCCGCTCGGAAATCCAATCATCAGGGGCAAAACTGTGGCGACAGAAGGGAACTGGAAGGGCCAGGGCAGGTGTTGCGTCTTCTCCAACGAGACGGGGTGGGGGCGTAGCGTTTGGACCTTCACCAAGAAGCTATACCCATAGAACACCGAAGAAGCTGAGAAAAGCCGCCATTCGTATGGCCCTGACCGACAAGGCTTTAAACCGAAAGCTAGTCGTGCTTGAGAATTTCAATCTTCCGGAAATCAAGACGAAGAACTTCGTTGAGGTTCTCAAAACCTTTGATGTGAGAAAGACCCTTGTGGTCACCGAAGAAAAAAATGTCAACCTGGAAAAGTCTTCGCAGAATGTGCCATGGGTAAAGGTCATGCGTTATGAGGGGCTCAATGTTTACGACATTTTGAAGTTTGACTACCTTTTCGTGGTGAGACCTGCCATTGAGAAAATAGAGGAGGCATTAGTCGAATAGTGGATATGTATCAAGTAATTAAAGAGCCACATATCACCGAAAAGGGAAACACGCAGAAGGAACTGCTGAACCAGATCAGCCTGAAAGTTCACAAAAAGGCAAATAAGATCGAAATCAGGCAGGCTGCTGAGGCCTTGTTCAAGAAAAAGGTCCTTGATGTGAGGACGATGAATGTCCGCGGAAAAAAACGGCGAGTGGGCCGTTTTGCGGGTAAAAGGTCCGATTGGAAAAAGGCCATTGTTACCCTGGCACCCGGCGAGAGCATTGAATTTTTTGAAGGCATGTAGGCCTGCTGGAGTGTTCGCCCTGCAGCAGCGATAGATTTCGGAGAAGATTATGGGCATCAAGACCAATAGACCGACCTCACCGGGTAGAAGGTTTCAGACCGGTTCCACTTTTGAGGAGATTACCAGCGAAAAACCGGAAAGAAGCCTGCTTCGCTCTCTGAAAAAAAGCGCAGGAAGAAATGCACTGGGCCGGGTAACCTCCAGACATCGGGGTGGCGGTCACAAGCGCAAATACAGGATGATTGACTTCAAACGCGAGAAGGAAGGCGTGCCGGCCATAGTGGCCTCCATCGAATATGATCCGAACAGATCAGCAAATATTGCCCTTCTCCACTATCTGGACGGTGAGAAGCGTTACATAGTCGCCCCGCATCAACTGGTGGTTGGAGACCGGATCGTGTCTGGTTCAGGCTCGGAAATCCGCGTGGGGAATACGGTTCCGTTACGGGACATCCCCATGGGTAGCCATATCCATAATATAGAGTTGAGTGTCGGGCATGGCGGGCAACTGGCCCGCAGTGCCGGGAGTTACGCCCAACTTATGGCCAAGGAAGGGAAATACGCTCAGGTCAAACTGCCGTCCGGTGAAGTAAGAATGATTCTTCTGGAGTGCAAGGCCACTTTGGGGAAGGTCGGTAATCTTGACCATGAAAAAATTTCTATTGGGAAGGCAGGCCGGAATCGATGGAAAGGTCGGAGACCTCATGTCAGGGGTGTGGCCATGAACCCTGTCGACCATCCCCATGGTGGAGGTGAAGGCAAATCATCGGGTGGGCGTCATCCGGTTACACCCTGGGGCGTGCCCACCAAAGGTTACAAAACCCGGGTCAGAAAGTCCAGCGATAGGTTGATTGTCAAAAAACGTAAATAGACTAGGATACGGCACGTTGACACCCCGGTGACCGGCTTTCTTGTCATTCGTGCCATGTGGGCAATGCTTGCCGCGCCGGCATTGAAGGAGGAACAGTTTTGCCACGTTCGTTACGAAAAGGACCTTTTGTAGATGATCACCTCTTGAGCAAAGTTCAAAAGGCCAATGAGACGCAAAGTCGTAAGATTATCAAGACCTGGTCGCGGAGATCCACCATCCTTCCGGAATTTGTGGGATTGACCTTTGCGGTTCATAACGGGAAGAAATTCTTTCCAGTATTTGTCACCGAAGATATGGTCGGGCACAAACTGGGGGAATTTTCTCCAACGCGGACCTTCTATGGACATGCCGGTGACAAGAAAACCAAGCTTAGAGGCAAAAAATAGGAATCCGGATATTTTGAATGATTTCAAGGGATGAGCGTTATAAAATGGAAACAAGAGCTATCGCAAGATTCGTAAGAATTTCCCCACGCAAGATTCGACTGGTCATGGACGAGGTCAGGGGAAAAGGAGTTGAGGAGGCGCTCAATTCACTTACCTTTGCTCCCCAGAAGGGAGCCGGTTTATTAAAAAAACTGATTGATTCAGCCGTTGCAAATGCGGAGCAAAACAGCGGCGCAGATATAGACACCCTTTATGTAAAACGACTATATGCTGATGAAGGCCCGACCGCTAAACGATTTAGGCCAAGGGCTATGGGGCGTGCATCCAGGATAAGAAAACGAACGAGTCATCTGACGGTCATCCTTGAGGACAGGTAGGCTGTTCGGGCAGTGTGCCGGGTAATTTCTGTCCGGCAGGTCAGGTGATGCTTACGTAGTGGAGGTGAATGTTGGGGCAAAAAGTTAATCCAATTAGTTTCAGGTTGGGTGTAAACAGAGACTGGGACTCCAGGTGGTTTGCACTTAAGGAATACAGCAGTTTTGTCCTGGAAGATTATCAAATCAGGAAATTCCTGCGGAAGCGGTTAAATCAGGCCGGTGTAGCGAAGATTGAAATTGAGAGGGCTGCCGGAAAAGTGAGAATACGTATTCACACGGCTCGACCCGGCATTGTCATTGGCAAGAAAGGTTCAGAGATAGAAGGACTGAAAAGAGACCTGGAAAAAATCATCAAACGGGAAATTATTATTGATATCCAGGAAGTCAGGAAACCGGAGATCAATGCGCAGCTTGTAGCTGAAAATGTGGCCCTGCAACTGGTTCGGAGGGTTGCTTTTCGGAGGGCCATGAAAAAGGCGGTTAGTTCGGCCATGCGTTTTGGAGCGCTGGGGATCAAGATTGCCTGCGCCGGCAGACTGGGGGGCGCGGAAATGGCCAGGAGAGAGTGGTATCGCGAGGGGAGAGTCCCTCTGCATACGCTCAGGGCCGACATTGATTACGGATTCGCTGAGGCATTCACGACTTACGGCGTAATTGGCGTCAAGGTAACCATTTTTAATGGAGAAATTTTACCTGATAAGAACGAATAGGAAAGATCCATGCTGAGTCCAAAAAAAGTCAAATATCGCAAAAAACAGAAGGGCCGCTCAAAAGGGAAGGCCTACAGGGGCAGTTCTCTATCTTTTGGAGATTACGGCCTCCAGGCCCTGGAATGCGGGTTTATGAGTTCACAGCAGATAGAGGCTGCCAGGATTGCAGTGACCCGATATGTCAAGCGAGGCGGGAAAGTGTGGATCAGGGTCTTTCCTGATAAGCCCTTCACCAAGAAGCCGGCTGAAACGCGGATGGGAAAAGGCAAAGGCGCTACGGAAGGGTGGGTAGCCGTCGTGAAGCCAGGCAGGATTCTTTACGAGCTTGAAGGTGTTGCGGAAGATGTTGCCGCTGAGGCATTCCGTCTGGCTGGCCACAAGTTACCTTTTGCGACGAGATTTGTAAGTAGGAGAGCGTAGATTCATGAAGGCTAGCGAACTTAAAGAATTGAGTGTAGCAGAACTGAAGGAAAAGGAAAGAGACCTGAGTCAGGAGCTGTTCAATTTGAGGTTTCAGAAGGCGACCGGCCAACTTGGCAACACGGCCATGGTTCCCCAAACAAAAAAAGACCTGGCCAGGGTCAAGACCGTTCTCAGAGAACTGGAAATTTCCGGATCCTGAACTTCCAAGAGGTGACAATGACTGAGCGTGGTGTTCGAAAAAAACTGGTGGGAACCGTTGTGAGCGACGGCATGGATAAGACAGCCCTGGTGTTGGTGAATCGATTGGCTCGACATCCGGTTTACAAGAAATATATCCGAAAGAGAAAAAAATACATGGCACATGACCCGCAGAACCTCTGCAAGATTGGAGACAAGGTGCAGATTATTGAAAGCCGTCCTATCAGCAAGAGGAAGCGGTGGCAGGTTGTCGGGATTTTTGAAAAGGGAAATATTGAGGCATAATCTAAGGGATGATTTGTTGGAGCCTTTGAAATGATACAAGTCCAGACAAAACTTAAAGTGGCGGATAATTCAGGCGCGAAATTGCTCTTCTGTATCAAGGTGCTGGGGGGGTCAAGAAGGAGATACGCCGGGGTTGGAGATATTATTGTCGTATCCATCAAGGAGGCAATGCCCAATTCCAAAGTCAAGAAAGGCGATGTGGCCCGGGCGGTGATTGTCAGAACCGCGAAAGAAATTCGCAGACCTGACGGATCTTATATCAAGTTTGATGAGAACTCTGCTGTATTGATCAACGAACAAAAAGAGCCCATCGGGACCAGGATTTTCGGCCCTGTAGCCCGAGAATTGAGGGGCAAGAACTTCATGAAAATTATTTCACTCGCCCCGGAGGTTCTTTAGAGTCAGTTCCGTTCAGAGTGACCCTATGAACTCAGGTTGTGATTTGGAAATGTCCCGGGAAGCCGGAATCAGGAGCAATTTAAGTGCAGAAGAAAAACCCCAAAATTAAGAAAGAAGATAAGGTCATCGTTATTGCAGGAAAAGAAAAAGGCAAAATCGGGGCCGTATTGCAGATGGATATGGAAAAGGATAGGGTTATTATTGAGAAGATCAACATGGTCAAAAAGCACGCCAAACCCGGTCCTACCACAGCTCAAGGTGGCATCATTGAGAAAGAGGCACCGTTGCATCTGTCTAATGTAATGCTCGTATGTAACAAGTGTGCCGAACCCACACGGATAGGTTTTCGGATACTGGAAGATCATTCGAAGGTCCGAATTTGCAAAAAATGCAATGAACCGATGGATGATTAGACATCCGGTCGTGATAGGTTGAGTGAGAAATTGAGGAGGGTTCTTTGTCTCGATTGATAAAAAAATACCAAGAAGAAGTCATTCAGGCCATGATGACAGAGTTTAAATACAAGAGCATTATGGCTGTGCCTCGACTGAAGAAAGTCGTGCTAAATCTGGGCTTGGGTGAGGCTATTCAGAACATTAAGATCCTGGATTCAGGAACGGAAGAGCTGACATTGATAGCCGGGCAACGTGCGGTTGTGACAAAGGCCAAGAAGTCTATCGCCAGCTTCAAGCTGCGCCAGGGGATGCCCATAGGCTGTATGGTCACGTTGCGACATGGCAAAATGTACGATTTTCTAGATAAGCTTTTTAATGTTGCTCTCCCGAGGGTAAGAGACTTCAGAGGACTTTCGGACAAATCCTTCGACGGCCGCGGAAACTGTTCCATCGGGATCAAGGAGCATATTATATTTCCTGAAATCGACTATGACAAGATTGACAAGGTAAAAGGGCTGAATATCTCAATCGTCACAAGCGCTGAGACTGACTCGGAAGGACGTTATCTCTTGAGACAGTTGGGGATGCCCTTCAGAGGGTAATAAGGGGGTTACTTTGGCTAGAAAGTCTCTGATCAATAAAGCAAAGAGGAAACAGAAATTTTCATCCCGACATTACAACAGGTGCCCGATTTGCGGCAGGAGCAGGGCCTTTCTAAGGAAGTTTGGAATTTGCCGGATTTGCTTCAGGAGTTTGGCATCAAAAGGGGAAATTCCCGGGGTAATGAAATCCAGTTGGTAGGACTGGTGGCATGAATAGTGAGCCTTAAGGAGCAGAACAAATGACTATGACAGATCCCATCGCGGATATGTTGACAAGAATCAGGAATGGATTGAAAGCTGCGAGGGAGACGGTTGATATCCCTTGTTCAAAGGTGAAGGTGAATATTGCCAAGGTCCTGAAAGCGGAGGGGTATATATTGAACTACAAGGTGCTTTCGGACAACAAGCAGGGTAAAATCAAGGTGATCTTGAAGTATGATGACGATGGTGTCCCGGTTTTGCAGGGACTGAAGAGGGTCAGCAAGCCTAGCCGGAGAGTCTATTGCGGTCATGAAGGTATTCCAAAGGTTTTGGATGGATTCGGTGTCAATGTTATATCGACTTCCAAGGGCCTCATGAGTGACAGGCAGGCAAGGAAGATGGAGTTGGGAGGAGAAGTCATCTGCTCCGTTTGGTAAACACTTGCCGGGATTGTGCCGGTTCAACGCATCTGCCGCAGAACCCTGGTAGGATTCTGTATCACGATTCCATCTAATTTGTATGAAAAAGAGGTCGCAGGAGGTTTTGAATGTCTCGAATAGGCAAGAAGCCTATCGCCATACCATCTGGCGTTGATATCAAGCTCGATGAAGGGCTTTTGAAGGTAAAGGGTCCCAAGGGAGAACTCGAGAGGAAAATTCATCCCAAGGTATCCGTCACAGTTGAGGCCGGGACAGCTCAGGTGTCCATTCAGGACGAATCAAGAGAGTCAAGGGCATTGCAGGGACTTTTCCGTATGCTTGTCGCCAATATGGTTACGGGTGTCAGCCAGGGCTTTGAAAAGGCCCTCGAGATTGTCGGTGTTGGATACCGCGCTGAATTGAAAGATCGAACTGCTGTGCTGAACGTTGGGTATTCCCAGCCCGTGAATTTCGAGTTGCCCGAGGGAGTTGATGCGAAAATAGACAAAACCAAAATTGTCTTGAGCAGCATCGACAAGGAACTTTTAGGATTGACAGCCGCCAAGATCAGGTCCATCAGAAAGCCGGAGCCCTACAAAGGGAAAGGAATCAAGTACGCTGATGAAATGATCAGAAGAAAAGCAGGAAAGACAGGTGTCAAGTAGACTCGATTTGATTGAGCCGGGGAAAATATCTATTCGAATATGAGGTTGAACATGGGATTCGTCACTAGATCTGAAGCACGTTTGAGAAGAAAACAGAGAGTCAGGAAAAAGATACGAGGTACTGCTGGAAAACCCAGACTCTGCGTTTTCAGAAGCGGCCGGCATATCTATGCTGAAATTATTGATGACACATCGGCCCACACCCTCGTTGAAGCCTCATCTATCTCAGGAAATATGCGTCAAGAGATAGGGAACAGGGGGGGGAACAAAGAAGGCGCGGCCTTGGTGGGAGCGTCTATCGCCGAACGCGCCTTAGAAAAAGGTATCAAGAAAGTGGTCTTTGATCGTAACGGTTTTTTATACCATGGCCGCGTGAAAGCCCTTTCGGAAGCCGCGCGTGAAAAAGGTTTGGAATTCTAGACTCGCGTCCATCCGTCGTCACGCCCATGGACGTCAGTAAAAAGCCCATACAAGGACGTTTATTTTCCGTAGAGTTTTTGTTCAATCGGAAATCAAGGGAGAATGCCATTGTTCAAGAAAGAGGATGAAGACCAGCTAATAGAAAAGGTTGTTCATATCAACCGCGTTGCGAAAGTCGTCAAAGGTGGTCGAAGGTTCAGTTTCAGTGCCTTGGTGGTTGTGGGAGACGGGAAAGGAACCGTCGGCGTTGGCCTTGGCAAGGCCAATGAAGTTCCCGAAGCCATACGGAAAGGTGTGGAAAAGGCCAAAAGGGACATGGCAAGCGTCCCCCTGTACAACACCACCATCCCCCACGAGGTGATTGGGGGGTTGGGAGCGGGACGGGTTCTCCTTAAACCGGCCGGGCCCGGTACGGGTTTGATCGCCGGTGGTGCAGTTCGAGCCGTGCTCGAAGCGGCCGGCCTTCAGAATATCTTGACCAAGTGCCTGGGGTCTCATAATCCGCATAATCTGGTCAAGGCAACCATGAAGGGGCTTCGGTCCTTGAGAACCCCGGAAGAGATCGCTCGTCGCAGGGGAATAACGGTTGAAGATTTCGCGAAATAAGCATTGATGACCTCACAATAGATGATCGTGGCGCCCGGAGACGGGCGTAACACAACTTCATCAATCATCAGGAAGCAAGAAGGTTCCAGTCATGACGGACAGAATAAAAGTTACTCAGGTAAAGAGTGGTATTGGAAAAAATAAGAAGATTCGTGAAACCCTGAAAGGGCTCGGTTTGACGAGAATGAATAAGTCGGTGGAACTGCAAAACACTCCTGCCATTCGAGGAATGATAAGAAAAGTTTCATTTCTTGTGAGGGTTGGCTGAGGGAGATAGAGGACAGATATTATGCAACTTCATGACCTTTCACCTGCTAAAGGATCAAGGCAAAAAAGGAAACGCGTGGGAAGAGGCCCCGGATCCGGCCACGGGAAAACAGCTTGTCGAGGACACAAGGGGCAAAAAGCCCGCTCCGGAGGCGGTCCCGCCAGAGGTTTTGAGGGAGGGCAGATGCCGCTTCAGAGGCGTCTCCCGAAGCGCGGGTTTACCAATATTTTCAAGAACGAGTATAACATCATCAATGTCGAGGACTTGAACAAATTCGAACCCAACGCAAAGGTTGATGCGGATGCCTTGAGAGAAAAGGGACTCCTAACGAAGAAAAGAATCGGCGTGAAGCTTCTGGGGAATGGCCAGGTGGGTCACCCCATTGTCATTGAAGTGGAGCGAGCCAGCAGGTCTGCAAGAGAGAAAATTGAAGCGGCAGGGGGAAAGGTCGAGATCATTTAGGTGTGTGGCCCGGCTCGTTGCAGCAGTCTTTCAATAATGCTACATCAAATACGGAGATAAGGTAAGTTGATCGGCGGCTTCCAGAATATTCCCAAGATCCCTGAACTCAAGAAAAGGATTTTTTTCACCCTGGCAATGCTGGCCGTGTACAGGCTGGGTTGCCATATCCCGACACCCGGGATAAATGGCGCGGCCATGGCGGCTTTTTTCGGGTCCAAGCAAGGGACGCTTTTAGGTCTCTTTGATATGTTTTCAGGGGGTGCACTGAAAAGGATGTCCGTTATGGCACTGGGCATTATGCCCTATATCAGTGCCTCCATTATTCTGGAGTTGTTGACCGTTGTGGTCCCCTACCTGGAAAAATTGAAAAAAGAAGGGGAACAGGGCCGTAAAAAGATTACCCAATATACTCGATACGGGACCGTTATCCTGAGTGTTATTCAGGGGTTTGGTATAGCAATCGGGCTGGAGAGAATGACAAGCCCCGGCGGCGCCATGGTGGTTCCCGTGGGCGGATGGGGATTCAGGGTCCTTACTGTACTGACACTGACGGCCGGGACCTCCTTCCTCATGTGGCTGGGAGAACAGATTACGGAAAGGGGAATAGGAAACGGCATTTCTCTGATCATTTACGCCGGGATCGTCGCCAGGTTTCCAGTGGCGGTAGCCAATACCTTCCGGATGATGGGGACCGGCGAGGTCGCTCCTTTCTTTATGGCATTGATGGTGGCCGTGATGGTGGCCGTCATCGGGGTGATTGTATTTGTGGAAATGGGGCAGAGGCGGATTCCGGTTCAATATGCCAAACGCGTGGTCGGCCGAAAAATGTATGGTGGACAGAGTACGCATCTTCCCTTGAAGGTGAATACCGCAGGTGTAATTCCCCCGATTTTCGCGTCCTCCATTATCATGTTTCCTGCGACCATCGCTAATTTTCTCAGCGCAAAACAGTTTCCGTGGCTGCAGCATTTTGTGGGGTATCTGGCCCCTGGACACGTGATATATATATTGGTCTATGTCATTTTTATCTTTTTCTTCTGTTATTTCTATACGGCTGTACATTTTGATCCGGTGGAAGTTGCCGATAATATGAAGCGCTACGGCGGATTTGTTCCAGGCATCAGGCCCGGAAAAAACACGGCGGACTATATTGACAAGGTTTTGACCAGGATTACATTTTCGGGAGCCATATATGTTTCGGCGGTGTGCATACTGCCTCAGATTTTGATTTATAAACTCAACGTGCCCTTTTATTTCGGTGGCACGGCGCTCCTGATTGTTGTGGGCGTCGCAATGGATACCGTGAACCAGATTGAATCACATATGCTGACAAGGCACTATGAGGGTCTCATGAAGAAAGGCTTCGGTCGGGGAAAGTAATTTTCAGAGGCGGATCCCCTGTCGCGGACAAAGAACGAGATGGATTACATGGAGGATTTATGATGAAGGTAAGGCCATCGGTAAAAAAAATGTGTAATCACTGCAAAATTATCAGACGCAAAGGCGTTACGCGAGTGATTTGTATAAACCCCAGACACAAGCAACGTCAAGGGTAGTTGTTTAGACCTCTTATGAGAAGGAGCTGAAGATTGGCTAGAATTGCTGGTATAGATTTACCAAGGGGCAAAAGAATTGAGATCGCTTTGACCTATATCTATGGTATTGGGAGGAGTTCTTCTAAAAAAATTCTTACCGCGGCCGGTATAGACTGGGACACCAAATCAGATATCCTCACGGATGAAGAAGTAGCCCGGATCCGTAAAATCATAGACGAACACCAAAAGGTAGAAGGTGATCTCAGACGGGAAGTGTCCATGAATATCAAGCGTTTGATGGATCTTGGTGCTTATAGAGGGTTGAGGCACAGAAAAGGTCTTCCCGTGCGAGGGCAGAGAACAAGCACAAACGCAAGGACGCGGAAAGGCCCACGAAGGGCTGTCATGGGCAGAAAGAAAAAGTAACTGCTGAGGGAGAATAATGGCAAAGACCAAGGGCAAAAAGGTAAAAACGAAAAAAGAAAAGAAAAACGTTCCGTCAGGCATCGTTCATATTCAATCGACTTTCAATAATACCATTATTACCATCACGGACAATGAAGGTAATGTTATCGGGTCATCCAGTGCAGGGAAGGCCGGCTTTAAGGGTTCCAGGAAGAGTACGCCCTTTGCTGCTCAGCTGGCTGCGCAGGATGCCTTGCGGCAGGCCATGGAACAGGGGTTGAGATTTGCGGAGGTGAGGGTGAAAGGACCTGGTGTCGGTCGAGAGGCCGCCCTGCGTGCGTTGCAGACGGACGGGTTCAGCGTCAGTGTCATTCGAGATGTGACTCCGATTCCCCATAATGGGTGCAGGCCGCCAAAGCGACGCAGGGTGTAGGTGGACGCGGATTTGCCCTTTAGTTTCCATTTGAACAGAGATCACTATTCATGTCATTTTAAGAATGACGAGCCATAAATTCAGGAGGGGCTGATTTGGCCAGATACAATGCATCATTATGCAGGTTGTGCCGGAGAGAGAACCTGAAGCTTTTTTTAAAAGGGGACAGGTGCTACGGCGACAAGTGTGCTTTCGAGAGAAGACCCTATGCACCAGGCCAGCATGGGCAGCGACGTGGTCGAAAATTTTCTGACTACAGACTCCAGCTCAGAGAGAAACAAAAGATGAAACGCATCTATGGAGTCCTGGAAAAACAATTCAGAGGTTACTACTACAGGGCTGATGGGCAAAAAGGCATTACGGGCATCAGCCTGTTGATGCTGCTCGAGTGTCGACTGGACAATCTGGTATATCGAAGCGGTTTTTCCTCTTCAAGAAATCAGGCCAGACAGCTGGTGAGGCACAACCACTTTCTGGTCAACAATCACAAGGTCAATATCCCTTCCTATCAGGTGGCACCTGGGGATATCGTTGAAGTCAGTGAAAAGAGCAGGAAAGTGCAACAGATTCTGGATGCCATGGAGACGGTGGTCAGGCGGGGAATTCCCACTTGGATTGAACTGGAAAAAGAAAAGTTCAGGATAACGCTCAAGGCTCTTCCTAATCGTGAAGACTTGACAATGCCCATGCAGGAGCAACTCGTTGTTGAGTTGTATTCCAAGTAATTGAAACCAACGCCTGAAGTTGTCTGAGGCGAAACATTAAAAACACGACAAAAGGGGAGGCTTTTTTGAGAGATCTAAAAAGCAAGAACTGGCGTGAGCTGATCCGGCCCAAGAAGATTGAAATCCAACAGGATTCCTATACCAAGTCATATGGAAAATTCGTGTGCGAACCCCTGGAACGGGGCTTTGGTGTTACGATTGGGAATTCCTTACGCCGAATACTCTTATCTTCTTTGCAGGGGTCTGCCATCGTCTCGGTGAGTTTTGACGGCGTCCTACACGAGTTCAGCACGATTCCCGGAGTTCAGGAAGATGTCACCGACATCATTTTGAACTTGAAAGAGGTCAAACTGAAGCTTCTCAAAGGGGAAGAGGTTGCTGTGCACCTCACCAAACAAACGGAAGGCCCTGTAACTGCCGGTGACATAGATACCGATGGGCTTGTGGAAGTACTCAATCCGGGTCAGCCCATTGCTACCCTCAACAAGGAAGCCAATCTCCATATGGAGATGGTGGTCCGTTCCGGGAAAGGCTATGTCCCCGCCGAGGGGAACAAGACGAAAGACCAGGATGTGGGGGTGATAGCCATTGATGCTATTTTTTCACCCATACAAAAGGTCAATTTCGTTGTAACAAATGCCAGGGTGGGGCAGATTACGGACTATGACAAATTGAGCCTTGAGGTTTGGACGGATGGCAGTTTGCTCCCGGAGGATGCTGTGGCATATGCTGCAAAAATTCTAAAAGAACAGATGACGCCGTTTATCAATTTTGAGGAAGAGCCGGAACCTGTGGAAGATGAAGAAGAAGTAGAGGAAGAAAGGCTCAATGAAAACCTCTTCAGACCGGTGTCGGAACTTGAACTTTCCGTGCGCTCCGCCAACTGTCTGAAAAATGCAAACATTCGCTTGATTGGGGGGTTGGTCCAGAAGAGTGAACAGGAAATGCTCAAGACCAAGAACTTTGGAAGAAAATCCTTAAACGAGATCAAGTCGATCCTTGAGGAAATGGGTCTTTCACTCGGTATGGTTGTGGAAAACTTTCCCCCTGCTGATCTGATGGAGGGAGAAGCCGAACAGGCGGAAGAAAAGGAAGAGGAAAAGGAAAATGAGGCATAGGAAGGCAGGCAAGGAGCTAAGCCGGAATACGAGTCATCGAAGAGCCCTGCTGAGAAACATGGTTACTTCGCTGCTTCAGCATGAACAGATAGAAACGACCGAGACAAAGGCCAAGGCCATACGGCCCGTCGCGGAAAAACTGATTACACTGGCCAAGCGGGGTGATCTCCATGCGCGACGTCAGGCAATGGCGTACATGCAGGATAGGGCGGTAACCCACAGGCTTTTTGAAGAATTGAAAGACAGATACCTTGACAGGCAGGGCGGTTATGTGAGAATCGTAAAAAAGGGGTATCGGAAGGGCGACGGAGCACCGGTATCGATTGTTCAGCTTCTTCCAGCAGAGGAAGGAAAAAAAGCCAAGAAAAAGGCAAAGAAGACTACAACCGCTAAAGCCGTATCGGGCAAACCAAAAAAAGAGGCAACAAAGGAAAGTGAGTCTTCGGCAGTTGAGAAACCTATTGCAAAAAAAGATGGCGGCAAACCTAAAGAAAAAGCTGGTGTGAAAAAGAAACCAAAAGAAAAAGAGGAGGCCTGATTTCCTCCTTGGTTTTACCACACAAACCTGTTTTGAATTTTCGGCGCTGATCAATGGTTGAAAGCAAGATAATAAAAGCCTCCTTGTCATTCATTTCGACAAGGAGGCTTTTTTTTGTGAGGAGCTTCCGGTGAGAGAGTTCAAGCATAAGGATCTTTTAGGCATCGGGCAGTTATCCATTGAAGATATCGAACTCATCCTGGATACCGCCGAATCATTAAAACTGATTTCATCACGGGATATCAAGAAGGTGCCCACTTTGCGGGGCAAGAGCGTTGTTCATTTTTTCTATGAACCCAGCACAAGAACCAGAACATCATTCGAAGTAGCTGCGAAACGTTTGAGTGCCGACACGGTCAGCCTTTCGGTGTCCACGAGCAGCATGGCGAAAGGTGAAACGCTCATTGATACGGTCAGGAACATACAGGCCATGAACCCGGATCTCATTGTCCTCCGTCACTCATCGAGCGGTGCGCCTCATCTGGTGGCCAGGGAAGTGAGCGCATCCGTTATCAATGCTGGTGACGGCATCAATGAACACCCGACGCAGGCACTTCTGGATCTTTTTACGATCAGGGAGCACAAAGGGAGGATCAGGGGCCTGAAAGTTGCGATTATCGGAGATATTTCCCATAGCCGAGTGGCCCGGTCCAATATCATAGGGTTGACCAAAATGGGTGCCGAGGTTACGGTTTCCGGTCCTCCAACAATGATGCCTATGGGCATAGAGGCCTTTGGAGTAGAGGCCATGCCTGATCCTCTGGAGGCTGTAAGGGGGAAAGACGTGATCATGGTACTGCGTATTCAACTGGAAAGACAAAGTAAAACAATATTCCCAAGCGTTAGGGAATATGCCGGGTTTTTCGGACTGGACGCAAGGCTTGTTGAAATGGCAAAAAAGGACGTCATTGTCATGCATCCCGGCCCCATCAACAGGGGTGTGGAGATCAGCCCGGATGTGGCAGATGGTCCCTATTCCGTCATCCTGAATCAGGTTTCCAACGGGGTTGCCGTAAGGATGGCATTGCTTTATCTGCTTATTGGAGGGACGCGAAGTGTCGATCTGGATTAAAGGGGGCGATCTGGTTGATCCCGAAAGAGGGGTTATCGAGCAGTCTGATCTCATCGTGGAGCGCGGAATAATCGCAAAGATTTTGCCCCGCGGGACTTTCCGTGATGCAGGTCCCCGCCTGAGGGTTATTGATGCGTCCGGAAAACATGTTGTGCCCGGTCTTGTCGATATGCACGTTCACTTGAGGGAACCAGGAGAAGAATACAAAGAAACCATCGCCACGGGCGCAAAAGCCGGGGTCGTTGGAGGATACACCTCCCTGGCGTGCATGCCCAATACGATTCCTCCAAACGACTGCAGCTCCGTAACCGAATTCATTCTTCGACAGGCTCAAAAAGCCGGACTGGCAAGAGTCTATCCCATTGGGGCTATAACGGTGGGCCAAAAGGGTGACGTGCTCACTGAGTTCGGCGACATGAAAAAAGCCGGAGCCGTCGGGGTTTCCGAAGACGGATATTCTGTTGCAAACAGCGAGTTGATGAGGCGGGCCATGGAATATGCGCGATTCCATAACCTTACAGTCATATGCCATTGTGAAGACACGCGTCTTTCCGCGGGAGGGTCGATGCATGAGGGCGTCGTATCCACGCGGATAGGACTGCCGGGTATCCCTTCTGCAAGCGAAGAAATCATGGTGTTCAGAGAAATTGCCCTGGCGCGGTTGACGGGGACCCCTGTCCATATCGCCCACGTGAGCACGGAGGGATCCGTCAATCTGATACGCAGGGCCCGAGAGGATGGCTTGCCGGTTACCTGTGAGACGGCACCACACTATTTCCATTTGGACCACAACGCTGTCATAGGGTATGACACACGCTTCAAGGTGAACCCGCCGTTAAGGACATCGGCGGATGTGGAGGCCATCAAAAGGGGGCTTTCAGAAGGTGTCATTGATGTTATCGCGACAGACCATGCACCCCACAGTCCCATGGAGAAGGATCTGGAGTTTGATCGGGCGGCCTGTGGCATGATTGGCCTGGAAACGGCCCTGCCACTTACTCTGGCACTGGTGAAGGAAGGCGTATTCGGCATGGCGGAGGCCCTGCGCAGACTCTCTTACAACCCATCCAAGATACTTGGTATTCCGGGAGGGGTTCTGCGGGTAGGGGGCCTTGCCGACCTGAGCGTGATCGATGCCGAGATGGAATATGCCATGAAAGAAGAGGACTTCCACTCGAAGAGCAAAAACTCTCCGTTCATTGGGATGCCTCTAAGGGGAAGAAATGATCTGACCATGATTGGGGGCAAGATTGTCTGGCAAAGAGACACCGCACATATTGATCGTTGATGATGAAAAGAGCATGCGGGAATTTCTGGAGATCATGCTGACGCAGGAGGGCTACCTGGTCACTCTGGCTGACAGTGGAAGCGCCGCTTGCCGGATATTGGATCATGAGGATTTTGACTTGGTCATCACCGATATCCGAATGAAGGATGTGGACGGCATCGACGTATTGAGAAAGAGCAGGAGCCTGAATCCCGGCACCAAGGTCGTCCTGATATCCGCATTTGCCACGGCCGAGACGGCGGTTGAGGCCATGAAAGAAGGAGCCTATGACTATATTCCCAAACCTTTTAAAGTCAATGAATTCAAGGACATTGTGCAGGATGCCCTGGAGGCCAAAGAAAAGAGTGTCGAAGAAGTAGAAGAGTCCCGTGAAAAGCACAGTAGCCATTTCGGACTTCTGGTGGGTGAAAGCGAGGAGATGAAAAAGGTCTATGACCTGATCACGCGCGTGGCCGGCACGAAAACCAATATCCTGATTTCCGGGGAAAGTGGGACCGGAAAGGAACTGGTGGCAAAGGCCATACATCATACGAGCCCCAGGAAGGATAGGCCCTTTGTAATCATCAGTTGTGCCGGAATCCCTGAAAATCTTATAGAGAGCGAATTGTTCGGTTACAAGAAAGGGGCGTTTACCGGCGCCGGCGGTGACAAGAGCGGCCTTTTTGATGTGGCCGACGGCGGATCCGTTTTCCTGGACGAAGTAGGAGAACTCTCCCCGGCAATTCAGGTGAAGCTCTTGCGGGTGATTCAGGAAAGGACATTTACCGCCGTAGGTGGTACAGAGGAAAAGAGCGTCGATGTGCGGTTTATTTCGGCCACGAACAGGGATTTGGAAAAAGAGGTGATTCAAAACAGGTTCCGCGAAGACCTGTATTTCAGACTCAATGTGATTCCTATCCCCATGCCGCCCTTGAGAAAAAGAAAGGGTGATTTGCCGATCCTGGCGAAGCATTTTCTTAAAAAATATTCAGTGGAGTTTGGCAAAGATATCAAGAAAATCTCTGCCTTTGCCATGGATATCCTGGAGGAATATCCCTTTCCCGGCAATGTCCGGGAACTGGAAAATATTATCGAAAGGAGTGTGGCCCTTGAGACATCCAATATTGTCCTGCCGGAGAGCCTGACCCTTTCAAACCTCCAGAAAGAGAGAAAAAGCAGGAGAGAAAGCGACCTTACCTCCGAGGGCATAGAGCTGGAGAAAGTACTTGACCGCGTCGAGAGAGACTATGTTCTCAAGGCCCTCAGGATGGCCCACGGATCGAGACAGCGCACGGCTCAACTTCTGGGTATCAACATACGTTCCTTGAGATACCGTATGGACAAGCTGGGGCTGAATTCCGTTTCAGTAGAGCAAAGCGAACCATAAGAAGAACCATTTTCTCTCGCCCGTTCACTTCGCTCACTAGAGACACAGAGCTATCAGAGAAAAACAATTCAATTTTTGTTTCTAAAACTCTGTGATTCCCTTGCCGGGGCTTTAGGAGACTGAGTTTTTACAACAAAGGCTCAATACCCCTATTTATTGAGCTATTGCCCTCTCATCAGCGCCCATTATCTTCATCAAGCCATTCTTGCCCTCAATCTATCCACGAACCCTGACAAAAATTGTCAGCATTTGGACAAGAATTGTCAGCAAAGGGATCAGTTTCCCCAGCCCGGAAGGGCTACTGCCTTTGTCGTCAAGTTGTTATTGAACTGGAACCTGCTGAAATTACAATGTAAAAAGATGATAAAAGCTCTTGCAGAGGAAGTCTGGCACACAATTTGTATACTAAAGAGGAAAAAGGCTTTAAGAAATTGGCGAATTTGTCGATCATAATAGCAGACCTCGTTAGAGAGTCCATTCAAAAGGCTCGACGATTCAACAATCTTAGAAATCTGACCAGCCATGATGAAAGGGGGTGAAGAAGAGTTAAGAGAGTGTCAGGCGCTTTGGTTTTACATGTCATTTGATCATGGACAACTGATAAGAAATAAGGAGGAGAAAATGTTTACGAAGATTCTGAAGAAAAGTCAAAAAGGTTTTACCTTAATTGAATTGATGATCGTTATCGCGATCATCGGGATCCTGGCGGCCATCGCCATCCCGCAGTTCTCAGCCTACAGGGTGCGTGCTTTTAATGCTGCTGCCCTGAGTGATCTGCGGAATTTCAAGACAACCATGGAAGCCGATTATGCGGATAATCAGGCGTACCAGGCCCTGTAAGGAGGTGAAAGATAATGAAAAAATTATTCTCTCTCATACTGATTGTCGGATTTGTTTTGAGTTTGTCCACATTCTCATTTGCAGAAACAGTTTTTACAACGACTGGTCCCGACACT
>JBAPTR010000325.1:0-1877 GCA_049282265.1 Desulfatiglandaceae bacterium
GTGAAATCATTGCCCTCGAGAAAAATGGGAATCCCGCAAAGGCACTGGAAACGATCAAGACCGAGTTCCCGACCGTAGAAGACTTCGAGCGTGATTTCCCTTCCCTCTGCTTTGCCATTGCCACGGGTGTCGGCAAAACGCGATTGATGGGCGCCTTTATCAGCTACCTGTATTTGAGCGAGGGCATCCGGCATTTCTTCGTGCTCGCACCGAACCTGACGATCTACAACAAGCTGATCGCCGATTTCACGCCCAACACACCCAAGTATGTTTTCCAGGGGATTTCCGATTTTGCCGTCAACCCGCCTCTGATCGTTACCGGAGATAACTACCAGGATGGGCGTGGGATTAGAAGAGATGGTTATCTACCAGGCGTAGAATGGGAACAGGATGTCCATGTCAATATTTTCAATATCTCCAAGATCAACAGCGAGGTACGCGGCGGCAAGAGTCCGAGGATCAAACGCCTCAGCGAATACATCGGGCAGAGTTATTTCGATTACCTTGCCGGGTTGGACGACCTGGTCATGCTGATGGACGAATCCCATCGCTACCGGGCGAGTGCTGGAGTACGGGCGATCAACGAGTTGAATCCCATCCTGGGACTGGAGCTGACCGCTACGCCACAGGTGGAGCGTGGCCAGAACACCGAATCTTTCAAGAACGTGATCTACAGTTATCCCTTGAGCAGTGCCATGAACGACGGCTTCGTGAAAGAACCGGCGGTGGCGACACGAGAGAACTTTGACGCAGCGAACTACTCGGTCGAAGGCCTTGAGAAGGTCAAACTGGAAGACGGCGTTCGGATTCATGAAAACACGAAAGTCGAATTGGAGGTGTACGCTCGAAACAACAACCAGCCGATAGTCAAGCCATTCATGCTGGTTGTCGCCCAGGACACGACGCACGCCAACGCACTGCAGCAAATAATGGAGAACGACGATTTCTTCGAGGGTCGATACAAAGGGAAGGTGATCACCGTCCACTCCAAAGTGCACGGTGAAGAGAAAGACGAGGTTGTCGAGCAGTTGCTGAATGTTGAAAACCCGGATAATCCGGTCGAGGTCGTCATCCACGTCAATATGCTCAAAGAGGGATGGGACGTTACGAATCTTTATACTATCGTCCCCCTGCGTGCCGCGAACTCCCGGACCCTGGTCGAACAGTCCATCGGCCGAGGGCTGCGCCTGCCCTACAGCAAGCGGGTGGGGGTCCCGGCCGTGGACCGCCTGACTATAGTATCGCACGACAGGTTTCAGGAGATCATCGATCACGCCAACGATCCGAACTCGATCATCCGCACCGGAGTGGTCATTGGGAAGGATATCCTCGATACGGGCAAGAAAGCGGTGATTGTCGAATCCCAATTTGAGAAGCTCATCTCCACGCCTCCACCGAAGGGTGGAGAAGAAGAGAATGGCCCCCAAACCCGCAGCCTCTTCGAGAAACCGGAAGAGCAGGAGGTGGCGAAAGCAACGTTCCAGGTCATCCGGCAATATGAACGTCTGCATGGAAGCAACCAACTCCAGAGCAGAGATGTTCAGGATGAAATCGTTAAAAAGGTTGAGGATATCGTGCGCCCAAAACAGGGAAAACTTTTCGATTCTCTCGGCGAAGGGACCGTCGCAAAGGTCGTGGCGGATACGACTATGTTATATCAGGAGATGTCCATAGACATTCCCAAGATCGTAGTCGTGCCCAAAGGCGAGGTGGTCGCTGGATATGAAGATTTCGATCTGGACATGAGGAACATCAACCTGCAGCCGGTGGCGCAGGATATTCTCATTCAGCACCTGCACGATATGCAGCGATACAAGCTGCGCGACGGGTCAGGCGTGGTCGAGGAGAAACGGCCGGAAGATTACCTGGTGCGCGGG
>JBAPTR010000326.1:0-4973 GCA_049282265.1 Desulfatiglandaceae bacterium
CTGTTCGAAGAGGACGCCCTTTCCAAGCATGAAGACACTGACATCGTCCCCTTTTTCCACTCCCACATTAGCCAACCTCATGGCGTTATAAATAGTTTCTGCGTCATCACTGGTGATAATAAAAACAACACAGGAGGAGTGGGCTCATGGCTGTTGAGGAACAAAAAGCTGGACCGGAGGAGTAGTTTTGCCTATAAAATAAAAGCATATGTCATATGTTACCAAAAAGCGATGATAACGAGCAATAAAATTGTCACCTAAGCTGATTCCTCTCTTTTATGCACTGAACCTCCTGCTGCTCCTCTCCGGGCTCCTGGTATTTCGCCTGACAAGTGGCGAGAGGCGTTTTTCCCTTTCGCTGATCCAGGCCCTGCTGGGCCTGCCGCTTCTTGCCGGAGAATATGGCTCCCTGGCCTCTCACCTGGAGGGGCAGGCAGGGATGATGACACCGGACAGGCTCTTATCGAGATGATCGACAACGGCCCGGGAATCGCGGAAGAACTCTTGCCCGATCTCCTGTTCGAACCGTTCAAGACCATGAAGGACGGGGGCAGCGGTATAGGCCTATGGCACGTCAAAAGGCTCGTAACAGCCCTCGAAGGCAGCATCTCAGCCGGAAACCGTCCCGAAGGGGGCGCCCGGTTTGTGGTACGATTGCCGTTTATGCCTGCCAATCCGCGCCAATGAAGGTTGAAAGACTCCCTAAAAAGGCACCGTCCCCCGGCTGTCTCCAAAGGCATTTTTCAGCCGTTGATCTGCGGTGACCAATTCCGCTTTTTTCTTCCTGGCCAAAGAGAGAAAAAGGGAATCATAGACAGTAAGGCCATACGGGCGCGCGAGGGACAGAGCGTCCATCAGGATACCATGATGTCCAACAACTTCAATAGGAAGTTCCAATAGGGCTGCAACGATTTCACCCACTTCTGACGATTCGAGATATCCTGCCTGCTCCTTTTTCCATAAGACCTGGACAAATTCCGCCAGGGCCAACTCCGGAATCATCAGGGCTATCTCTCCTCTCCACGCAGCAGCCAGGTATTCCTCCAGACCATCTGGAATAGGTCCATCCGGCACGTACAGACGGATAAGTGCAGATGTATCCACGATGACGATTTTCATCTGTTTCGTTCCTCGCGGATTTCTTCAACGGTATTTCCCAGTTCGCGTCCTGCGAAACGCTCGCGAATTTCCATGGCCTTTTCAACCGGTGATTCATTGTCAAGGACGCGCACTCGTTCAATAATTGTCAGCACTTGCTGTTGGATGCTCCTCCGGTTTCGCTTAGCTATGCGGGTAATCACCCGGTAAAGATCATCCGGAATATTTCTGATCGTTAAGACCTTCATCACGCTCCTCCCTAAGAAAAACCATCAGATTCATTATAAAGGCATGTCAATATGCTGTCAAGTCGTTTTGCATTCATGAAGATGAACGTTTTCTACCATGACAGCGGTAATGAGCCGATCTGCCCGGGGGTTTCTGAACCGATAGAGATCTGCATCAGTCTTTCCTGAAAACGCTTGCCTCGCATATGCAGGGAATGGCTCTTGACAATGTCTTGAGATGAGCATATCGTATTGACTAAATTTAGGCATTAGCCATTGACTATATTCGCCATGGGAGGAGAACTTGCTGTGGATGCTCGCTTTTTACCCCACAATACTCACTTGGAAGGTGCAAAACAATTCCTCCAAAACGACCCTCACCTGAAGGCCATTCGGAAGCAGCTACTGGTATATCGCTCTCCCCTGCTGAAGGAACTGCCCCGATATCAAGAAGGCATCTACACCATCGGTGGAGGCCGGCAGGTGGGAAAGACCACCCTCGTGAAACAATGGATGGCCGATCTTCTCAAGAGCGGTGTGGCTCCGGAGCGTATTGTCTACTTCACCGGGGAATTGATCGACGATCATCATTCTCTTGTCAGACTCATCACGGAAACCTTGGACGAAATGCCGAATACTGATTTGCGTTTCCTCATCCTCGATGAAGTTACCTATATCCGCCAATGGGACAAAGGCATCAAGTATTTGGCCGATGCGGGCATACTCGAAAAAACGGTCATGGTCGTTACCGGTTCGGATCTGGTCATCATTCAGGAAGCACGTATGCGGTTCCCCGGACGCAGGGGCGCTGCGGACGTAGTGGATTTTCACCTTCATCCTCTCAGCTTTTCTGAAACAGTACATTTGAAGAACCGTCTTGCCTCCGGCGATCTGGACCAGGTCATGGATTCAAAACATAAACCGGCTGAGGAGATAGTCCGGAAATTGTTCAGGGAGTTTAACAGCTACCTTATTCACGGCGGCTTTCTCACCGCCATGAATGACATGGCAACCTACCAATGCATTCTGCCCCATACATTCTCTACCTACAGTGACTGGATACGCGGTGATGTCCTGAAAAGGGGAAAACAGGAACATTATCTGCGTGAAGTACTCGGGGCCGTGGTCAAACGATATGGAAGCCAGGTGACGTGGAATGC
Source organism: Desulfatiglandaceae bacterium (assembly GCA_049282265.1). Lineage (GTDB taxonomy): Bacteria > Desulfobacterota > DSM-4660 > Desulfatiglandales > Desulfatiglandaceae > CAYUCJ01. The sequence goes on from JBAPTR010000326.1 coordinate 2,486, forward strand.
ACTCGCGCGCGATCTCTCCATTGACCATCCCAAGACCGTGGCCGACTACGCAATGCTCCTCGAATCCATTGATGCGATCTTCATTCAAGCAGCCATAATAGAGGATAAGCTCACGGCCGCACCGAAAAAAGCACGTAAGCTGATGTTTAAAGATCCGTTCATATTCCATGCCGTGCGGGCGTGGTTAAGCCGGATCAAAGATCCATACAAACAGCAGGTCCAACCCCTCATGGCTGACCCCAAACTGGCCTCAAAGCTGGTCGAAGCCTGTGTCGTAGTTCATTATCAACGATATTTCCCCACTTATTACATCAAGGCCGAGGGCGAGGTTGACATTGCCTATGTTGATCAAAACCGTTTCTGGCCTGTGGAGATCAAATGGGGCACACAACTCAGGCCGAAAGACCTCAAACAGATGTCCAAGTACCAAAATAGCCGCATACTAAGTAAAGGACTGCAGGGCAACGTTCTCAGAGGAGTGGTTGTTGAACCGCTCCCCCTCACACTGTTTCGTTTGGGTTTGGAGGAAAGCACTGCGGGAACCCCTTGAAAATAGATGTCTCACGCTCGTTCACTTTTGGTTTTAGACAGGATCAACCCTGGTTAAATAGAAATACAAAGGCATTTAGCAGGGCAGGCAGGATTGACAGGATTTCTTTGCCGGTTCCAGATGAAACCGGTAAAACACAATTGCCTTCGGCGAAGGCTTTTATTCCTATGCAATGATCCTGTGTATCCTGTAGATCCTGTCAACTTAAAATTTGAAGGGCGTCCCACGCTCCCGCACTAGATAATCTCTCCACCCCAAAGACGTTTTAGAAATTCCTCCCACGGCAGGATCAATATCCCATCATCTGTGAGCCGCGGACTTGGATCAAGCGATACAAGAATGAAGCTTCGTGCCTTGTATTCTTCCTTAAAGGCGCGAAGTCCTTTAAGATGACGCTGCCTTGTTTGGGTTGCAGCCTTGATCTCAATTGCAACCTCATGGTCTCCAAGGACCATATCCACCTCGAACCCGGAGGCGGTTCGCCAGTAAGATAAAGGGTAAAAGCGTTCCGAATAGCTGGAATGTGCGAGCACTTCAAGGCAGATAAAGTGTTCAAAGGCACGGCCGAAAAGTTCTGAACGAGGCTCAATCGGGCCTCGGCGTGTAAGATAGCCTACGACTCCCGCATCAAAAAACAGAAACTTAGGGGCATGTATCAGACGCCTTTTTTTCCTCTTTCTAAAGGCGGGAATAAAGTGGCCTATAAGAGTATCTTCAAGAATCTCATAATAGCCGCGCACTGTCGGGCTGCTTACTCCACAATCGCTTGCAATATTTTTGTAGTTTATGATCTCGTTGTTTGAAAGTGCAGCCACCTCCAGAAATCTGCTGAAAGCACCTATATTTCTTGTTAACGCCTCTTGTGCAATCTCTTCTCTCAGGTAGTCGCCCACGTAAGATTGCAAGAGCCTTTCTGGATTTTTGCTCAGATAATGCCGTGGCAAGAGCCCGCATTGCAGGGCCTTTTGGAGAGAAAACTCCGGGAGTTCCGGATAAACCAGAGGAAACAATTCGTAGCGAACGGCTCTTCCTCCAAGAAGATTTACCCCTTTCCGTTTCAGCTTCCTTGCGCTTGAACCGCACAAGATAAACCTGAGCCCTGAATTTTCGATGAGCCAGTGCACCTCATCAAGAAGTTCGGGCACCTTCTGAACCTCATCAATCACGATGGGCTTTTTCCGGTCTTCTCCCCTCATACCGGATGCCAGACACTCTTCACGAATAAGTCCGGGGTTTTGAACAAGCCTCAGATACTCACTTGAGAGGAGGAGATCATACCTCTTGGCCTTGGGGAAGAGCGTCCTCAGCAAGGTGCTCTTCCCTGTCTGTCTGGGGCCCCATAAAAAGCAGGTCTCTGTCCTGCTGAGGGAGAGTTTTAAATAGCGAGAGTACATGATAATTTAAAATAGCATTTTATTTTATCATGTCAAATGAAAAATCTTGCCCTCATTTGGAATGCTTTTGGCATGGAATTCTTTACAAGTTACAGATGCGTCCAGGCCCTTTAGGGCGATCTTCGAATGGCTCCATATTGGCGATCATCAACAAGGCCCAAGTGGGCCGTAGCTTTCTTTGGTTTTAGACAGAATCATCCCTGATGGAACTGTAAAAAGTCCGTCCCTGGACTTTTTACTGACGGAAACCGAAAAGTGTGATTTTCGTTTTCCTTACAAATCACGGATTGCGCTGCACCCCATTGATCTGCGTGCCCGTCCATGGGCACGATGATGACTTCCAACGAAGTCGCGACCTGCTCCTCATAGCGAGCCATTTTATTTGCTGCACCAGGAGGAGGGCCTGAGAGTCTTTTTCAGTCCCTTTCTCATAGTGCACTTGGCACGGGCTGCGACATGGACGGCTATTTGGGGTTTATGTCTCCCAAACCCCACGCGCTTCTATGAATTTACGCTAAACCCCAAATCGGCGTCCATTCCCTCC
>JBAPTR010000327.1:0-1512 GCA_049282265.1 Desulfatiglandaceae bacterium
CTTGACAAGTACAATCCAATCCTCCGCTTCGCCGATGAATTTAGCGTTCAGAAGGTTCAGCCCGGTAATCGCAACGATACTGAGGGTAATTAAAATATGCTTCCATAAAAGCTGTGATGCCGGAGGAAACAATGATGCGCCATAGCTCCCGAAAGCATAAGAATAAAGTGACAGCATGACGATGTAGCTTATCCAGAGCAAAATGTTTATACTTCCCGTCAGAAGGCCCGGGCCGAACGCACGATCCAAAAACGCAACAGTTCCGCCTTGACTGGGAAAGGCAACGGAGAGTCGCGCATAGGAATAAGAGGTGACGAGCGCAACGATTCCTGCAATCAGGAATGCGACGGGTGCGCCTCCCCGGGTCAAATCGACGGACAGGCCAAGAACGGCAAAAATGCCGCCGCCCACCATGCCGCCGATCCCTATCGCGGTTACCTCCCAGTATCCGAGCTTTCCGTTTTCAGATCCGCTCATGGTGAACCTGCCATCTCAGTTTGCTCCAATTGTTTTACGCACATATTAAATTAGTAAAACAAGTCAGAAACGAAAACAAGTCCTTTCCATTATTTCCTCAATGGTTATTATACGATTGTTTGGTAAACTTGATGGTGTGCATGGAATGACGGATATCTATAAAAAGGCTTGGGTTGTGACCGAGCAACGTTGAGTCTTAAAATAGATATTGACAAAAATGCTTGTCATGTTAATCTATTGAATAATTGACAACATGAAGTTGTCTACACCGGAAGGACATCCGATTGGATACAAGGAAAAATGATGTTCTCCCGCCGTTACGGCTAAAAAAACCGACTTTATAATTCAAGCCATGAAGGCTTCCGGGGCATTCCTGGAGTCTTCATGGCTTTTTTATTTTTAAAATTCAACGGATTTGAATGTTTAAACGGGGTATGGAAAGAAAAGGAAAGCCAACTATGAAGATCCTTATTGCTGCTGTTGCTTTATGCGCTGTCCTGGGCGCGGCATCCGCATGGGCGGAACATTCACAGCCGGCTGAAGATCCTGACTTGAAGCAAGAGATGACCGATTTAAAAAAAAGGGTTACAGCGCTTGAACAAAAAGGCGGGCCACATGAAACCCCGGTCGACCGGTTGCTTCACTCGACGCTTTCCGGGCTTCAACTCGGAGGCGGAATCAGCGCCGGTTTTTTCTATGCATCCAATCCCGGAATGGACGTTTCCGACAACGAATTTCTCTTGTCAAACTTGCTTGTTCAACTGTCTTCGAAGGGTTCTGATCTACCGGTGGGGTTTGTCGGTGCATTCGGCGAAACATCGACGCCGTCTGTTCTTTCCACTCCTGAAAACAACACCCATTTTGACATCGAGTACGCATCCCTTATCTTGACCCCGATGTCCGAGCTGAGCCTGGATATGGGGTTGCTCCAACCGAACGCGGGTTTTGAGTCCACTTACACCTTTAACAACATCAATGTACTCCTTGGTTCCCTCGCTTCCCAGCAGCCGTACAATGCCTACGGGGCAAGACTCG
>JBAPTR010000328.1:0-2625 GCA_049282265.1 Desulfatiglandaceae bacterium
TTGAGAGCGATATAGACGGCACCTATGCCGTAGGAGAACTGAAAACGAGCGCTCAGAGGTTCTCGTCTCTCCGGCTGGAGTATGACCTCCAGGCAACCACCTATTCCTACGCCATGACCAAAATGAAGGTGGCCACATCGGAAAATTCCTGCCTTGTTCGTTACGACGTTCTTCTGAAAACCAAGAAACCTGCCTTTGAGCACTATTTCGTGACCCGAACCAAAGCGGATCATGAGCGCCTCGTTCATCTCATCAATGAGGTGCTCAGGGCCATTGAGAACAGGATTTTCTACCGCCAGACGGGTTGGCAGTGCGGGGATTGCCAGTTCAAGAAGGCGTGCTTCTCGTAATCAAATCCACAATGGAAAGGAGGTGATATTCATGTGCGATTTTGACGGCGGCGATGACGGTTTTTGGGATATGGATTCCGCTGACTTTGCCATCCTCGGCGGCGTGTTTGGCTATGCCGAAGAGGAGTGCGAAGAAAATATGCGTGCGGAGCGGGAAGCCGAAAAGGAACAGCAGGAAATAGACCGGTTCAACGCTGGCGAGTGCTGTGATGATTTCGACGATGATCCGTATCCGTAAAGGCAGATAACCATTAACCTTCAACCAAGCCCCTCTTTCTGGTCATTGGATCAGGGAGAGGGGCTTTTTTTGTGCCTGGAGAAAGGAGGCCAATATGCAGCTAAAAGTTGTTTGTGCCAAGTGCAAGCGGCTGATGGGAACAAGAGAAATCCCTGATGAAGACATGCCGCCTTTGCCTATCACGCACTCCATCTGTCCAACATGCAGAAAAGCCCTGGAGGAGGAAAACGAACGCATCCTCCGGAACCAGAAAACCATTCAACCACAAGAAAGGAGACAAAACCATGAGAACCATAAACACATTTGAAAGCATCATTGGTAGGGTCCATGAAATGGCCGCCGATAATTACGATGAAACCATTCCGGTCATGGATATGGAATTTGAAAACCTTAACCACATGCGGATCAGCGGCAAAGAGATTGAGGTACTGCCGAGCGCCCAGAGGTTGCTGTCCAATCGGTTGCGGGTCCCCTATTCCTACCTGTCCCGGTGTCCATCAGACCTGCAGGCGGAAAATCTCAATTACTGGATCCAACAGGAGAAAGAAAAGAGGGAGACCTTCTTTTGCCGGTTCGACGGGGACAGCCTGCGAGCGGTGTTCACCGACCGGTATACCTGCCTTGACCACATGGAAGTGCTTTCACGGATGCTGGAGTATGGGTTCAGCCCTGATATCGAAGTCCACTACTCCCTGGATCAATCTCTGATGGTCCTGAAGGTGCCGGACTTTACCCGCACTTTTGGCTTCGGAGAGAAGGACAGAATCGTTCCCGGGATCAGCATCGCCAACAGCGAAGTCGGGATCCTGGCATTCTCCATCGAGGCGTATTTCTACCGGCTGGTTTGTAGCAATGGTCTTGTGAGCAAGACGAGCGTGGCCAGCAGGTTTCGTCATGTCTCTCGGAAGGCATTGGAGGAATTTCCTGATTTGCTGAGGCAGGTCGTCTACGAGTCCGAAACCAACCAGAGGCGGTTTGCGATTTCCACGCAATCAAGGGTGGACAACCCCCTTGCCACTATCGGTTCTTTCAACCGGCAATTCAACATTACCAAGAAAGAGGCCGAGGCAATCGAACAGGCATGGGAGATTGAGCAGGGATACACGATGTTCAACGTGATCAACGCCTATACCCGCGCTGCTCAGGACACAACCCTCAGTGCCGAGGAATCATACAAACTCGAGCGGATAGGGGGAATGATTCTCTCCCTGGTGAAGCAGTAATCCATAACCACATAATCTGAAACCCAAAGGCGCTCATGGTCTATCGATCATGGGCGCTTTTGTTGTCTATGGAGGCATGAAATGAAAATCGGAATAGTGGGGGCCAGGAAATACCAGGACAGGCAATCCGTCACTGATCTGGTCAGTAGACTTCCCGCCGAGGCAACCATCATCACCAGCTCATGCAAAGGAGTATGCACCTGGGCCAAAGAAGCGGCAGAGGAAAGGGGACTGGAGGTCATCGTCTATGCACCGGACCTTGCAAATATCCGGGCATGGTTCGAGGTTCCCAAGAGGTATTATCAACGGAACAAGGAACTGGTAGAGGCGTGCGACCTGCTCCATGCCTTTTTGAGCGCCGAGGATGGGTTCACGGGAGGGACAAGGTTTGAAATCGAGTATGCCGTGAGTCTGAATATCCCTGTCCAGGTTCACTGGGAAAGTGGTATTTCTGAATGGATTTTTCAGTATTTCTTCCCGTTTGTTGAGCGAAAACAGGAATTTTTCTTGTCTTGGCAGGACTTTTTCCATAAAACTGAACTTAAATGTGGAGGAGCATCATGAAATGCGCCATATGCGGCATCCAAATCGATTCGGTCGATGAGGCAATAGATAAGGGATGGATCCCACATGCCTGGGAGGACGACCAGGAAAAGGATGGACCGTTCTGTCCCTGTTGTTCTGAGACCCTTATCCGGATAGATGAAGATGGAGAATTTGTCGTGAAGGAAGAATATCGAGGGAAAATTGCCTTTCTGGAGGGTGATTTTGAAGAAAATGAGCCGGATGAACGTCCTCTAACAGGGATCGTTTT
>JBAPTR010000329.1:0-4126 GCA_049282265.1 Desulfatiglandaceae bacterium
GGAGGCTGCGCGGAAATCATCCGGGGTCAACGGCCGGTAGGCAAAACCCGTCGCGAGTGTCTTCTGCAGTTTGTCCGCCTGAACCATGCGCGGCCGGGCATATTCCGGCAACCGGGCGCATGCGGGGACGAGGGCCATCGACAGGGATAGAACCGCGTATGTGAGGAAACGATTCATAGAAAAGCAATAAGGCTATCCTTCTTGAATGGGGAGATCAAAGGCAGAGCCATTACTGACCCTGCCTTTGTTCCCAGCTTTGAGCCGTCCCCCAAGGGTTGTTCGTTTCGCCGACCGTTGTGGCCTCAGGAGAGAGCTTGGAGAACGAGGGAATCGGCTGACTTCTAGTACTCCCATTCCAGAAAAAGCCATTTGTTTTCTTCCTTAATCAAGCTGAAGATACTGGTTTTGGGCCGACCATCAATCGACATCGGCACACGGACAGTTGCCTTATCACTCTTCAGCCATATAGCGGGCCTACCAAGCCTCAAGTATCGTTGGTCACGCATGATGTCGCGGAGGTAGAAAGCAAGTTTACTTTTGCTGTATAAGATACGTCGTCTGCCTTTTTCCCAAACTATGAAATCATCATGCAATAGATGTAATAGTGCGGACTCGTCGTGCGTATTCCAAGCCTTTTCAAAAGCTACCAGACTGGCTTTTATAGCTTCTTGATCTGGAGACGCGACCTTATAGGCTTTTCGGGGCCCCCCAGCACAGCCGAAAAGAGCAAAGCAGAGGGCGGAGAGGATTAGAAGCGGGGCGGTTATGTGGAAGATTGTTTTAAGTGGCTTCATCATAGGACGACCCTTCGAGGGAAAAACCGCACCTCTCCACAACCGCTGTAGATATTTTGCCAAAAACATCAACCATACCTCAGCCAGCCATAACATCCATGCAAGTTCTGTGGGGCAGAATTATTGCCAAATTCAAGCCAGACTCTCTGGCCAAGGATAGTCTAGGACGCTTTCGGCAGATCTAGATATGCTTTGCCTCAGCCACCAATTTGTCAAACTTTTCGACTTCCACTACCGGCGATGTCGTAAAGGAGATACCGGTTAACTTATTCAATGCAACCGACGTTGCCATTGCTTTTTCTGCATCAGGGAAGTCCAGGGTAAAAACGAGGTCATGTTCTCCGAGCACGGCGTACATGGATACAACCTTTCCGTCGTGCTCTTTGACCAGGTTGACAACTTTGCCTGTTCGTTCAGCACTGATTCCTTTAAAAGACTCTGACGAATATTTTCCGAACATCATGAAGATGGGCATGGCAGTCCCTCCTTTCTCTTTTCAGTCATCCCTCATAGGTTGAGAGATATGTGAATATGCTGGTTCGCTCTCTCCTTGCTATCCGTTTGACTCGCGGCTGGCTTTGTATTTTTTTCCTATGCTCCATGCCGCGGCCACCGGTTCTCCCAGGCGCCAATAGGACGTATCCGGCTGGGAGAGGATCAGGGGGTTCATTTTTCGAAAATCCAGTTTACCATCACTCAGATATCTCTCTTCCGTGTAAGTTCCCATGATTTCGCCTATGAAGATCTCATTCATACTGCTCTCCACGACATCCACCACCTTGCATTCCATACACAAAGGACAGTCCTTGATCATCGGGGCTGTTTTCAGCTCCCCGTAGAAAAGATCAAAGATCTCCGATTTATCGGTTTTCTTGCCCGACACAATTCCGCAATAATCCGTCACCTCCACCATATCCTCCGAAGGCAGGCAAACGCTGAAGGCTTTGTTCTCTTTGATTCCCGGATTGGTGTAATGGCCTCTCCCGAGTGCAGCAGCAATCCTTGGCGGGTTATAGCTGACCATGGTGAACCATGCGATGGCCAGGAAGTTCGGCTTACCGTCCACGTGGGCGCCCACAAGGGAAACAGGCATAGGATACGCGGGGACAGTTGATCCCAAATTAATCTTCTCCATTTGATATAACCTCCATTGTCTTTTTCGTTTATCGTGACAACTGATGGTTGTCCCACTCTATCATCAAACTCGAATCAATTCAAATGATCTCCAAAACCCCTGATCTTCAGGATGTATCCGCTAATCAAAAGCCCAGCTCTGAAGGATTGGCTCTACTGTTTTATCTCTTTGAAATTGGTGGACAGCTAGATGCATTTACCATCCTTATAGGCTGATACCAGATTAGTTATCATCAATGTAAAGGAGGGCGGGGTTGCATTTATGGGGATTTGGGGGCAGGTCTTGAAACCTGCATGAAAGTTAATGGGTAACTCCATACACTATTCATAACATGCCGATTCATCCTCCTATGTCCACTTGAGATATTTTCTGAAGATCACAGCCACACCCCAACCTGAGATAAGAGAATATCCGAGCTGGCAAACAAGGGAGGACGGTTGCCTGTCGTGGCAAGTGATCTGCAATCCCACTGTATCCATCTAGACTACAATATTTGTTCGAATAATACGGCTTTGGTAAGTGGAGACTATGATCTTTAATGCTTGGCTATGAGGGACAGAGGCTAACCGAGGGCTATTGGCAATAGCCCTCGGTTTGAAGAAGATCAAGTCGACATCGTTACATTTCAATTAAAGCAAGTTTTCTGCCTTTCACCCCCATTTTTCAAACGATAAAAACTTTCATGCTTGACAATCTCAGGTGTTAACCTGTAGACTTATGGATAGACATTATCTTTTAATATAGAAGTTCATTTGGAGAACGATGGCACCACATTTCAATGAGTTAGATGCCAAACAGCGCATGGATCAAATGGTCTCGAAGCTGAGAGAGCATGATTTCAGGATCACGCCGCAACGGTTGGCCGTTCTGAGAATATTGGCGGCCAGCGATGGGCACCCCTCCGTGGAAAGGGTCTATGAAACCGTGAGGCGCGACTTTCCGACGACCAGCATTGCCACCGTCTACAAGACGGTCCATCTTCTAAAACAGCTCAACGAGGTGCTGGAACTGGGGTTTCCGGACGGCAGTAATCGGTACGACGGCAAAAAGCCCTTTCCCCATCCTCATGTCATCTGTGTCCGGTGCCAAAAGATTATCGATCCGGATCTGGAATCCCTGAAGGATATGACGGCCGAGGTGGCCGATGAAACCGGATTCGACATACTGACCCATCGCCTGGATTTTTTTGGTATTTGCGGTGACTGCAAAAGAGCAGAAAGGTCGACCAAGACCAAAAAAGAGGAAAGCATGAAGAGATAAACATTTAGAATTTTTCAAGGAGGTATTACCATGAAAAACGACGACCGCAAACCCACTACAACCGATGCCGGGATCCCTGTATCCAGCGACGAGTACTCGCTCACCGTGGGGCCCGATGGACCCATTCTGCTGCAGGACCACTACCTCATCGAGCAGATGGCCAACTTCAACCGGGAGCGGATTCCGGAACGCCAGCCCCACGCGAAGGGTTCCGGGGCCTTCGGATACTTCGAGGTGACCAAGGATGTCAGCGCCTACACCAAGGCCGCGGTGTTCCAGCCGGGTACGAAGACGGACACGTTGATCCGGTTCTCCACGGTAGCCGGCGAGCGCGGCAGCCCAGACACCTGGCGAGACCCACGTGGCTTCGCGCTGAAGTTCTACACCAGCGAGGGCAACTACGACATGGTCGGGAACAACACGCCGGTGTTCTTCATACGTGACCCCATGAAGTTCCAGCACTTCATCCGCTCCCAGAAGCGCCGTGCGGACAACGGCCTGCGCGACAACGACATGCAGTGGGACTTCTGGACCCTGTCGCCCGAGTCGGCCCACCAGGTCACGTGGCTGATGGGTGACCGCGGGATCCCGAAGAACTGGCGGCACATGAACGGCTACTCAAGCCACACCTATATGTGGGTCAATGCAAAGGGCGAGCGCTTCTGGGTGAAGTACCATTTCAAGACCGACCAGGGCATCGACTTCCTCACGCAGAAGGAGGCCGACCGCCTGGCCGGCGTTGACGCCGACTACCACCGGCGCGACCTGTACGAGGCCATCAAGCGGGGTGATTACCCCAGCTGGACGCTGAAGGTGCAGATCATGCCCTTTGAGGAGGCCAAGACCTACCGGTACAACCCCTTTGACCTGACCAAGGTGTGGCCGCACGGCGATTACCCTGTGCATGAGGTCGGTCGGCTGACACTTACCGGTAATC
>JBAPTR010000330.1:0-4376 GCA_049282265.1 Desulfatiglandaceae bacterium
GTTTGAGACTTCATAGTCTGTCATAGTCCATTTCTTTGACCTGGCCCGTCTTGATTTGCTTTTTCACCTTTCTAGCTACTGATTCGAGGGCTTCCTTTTTTCGTTCAAATTGCCTGTCCCACTCTGCTTCATGCCTTTTCTCTTCAATAATTCTCCTGAATTCCTCGAAGGCAGACATCTGCAAGGCTTCTGGTAAGGACTGAACCATCTTGCTTATTGTCTCACTGAGATTGTTTTGCATCTGATACCTCCTCCGAATGCAGGCTAGCGCCAATTTACCTATTTTAAAGTGCCACAAATTGCATTCCATCGCAACATATTTTTGTTTGAAGGCAAGGGACTGGAAAGGCGTGCAATAATGTGAAAATGGGGGACGTCCTTAACTACTTAAATAAGATTGCTGGGAATAAGCCGATGGCGATTAATTGGGGTATGGGTGAAAGCGGAAAACTGTTCCAAGCTGGTGCGCATAATAAATTGGCATTTTGGTTTGAGGCTTTTGGAAGCAACGAATAGTTCCACAAGGAAGAAGGGGCAGAGATGTGGGATTTTGTATACGAAGGAGGATGAGAAAGGGTAATGGGGGAAAAGGTAGAGATACTTAATACACACCACAAGAATGGCCTATCCCTGAATATTAAAATAACTTAACTTTTGGTGTTGATGCTGGTATTAACCATCCATGCCTCGAACAGCACGATTAGACACTCCCGGTCTCCTGCATCACATCATGATCAGAGGGATAGAGCGCCGTAAGATATTCAACGATGATAAAGATCGCGAAGACCTCATTGAACGGTTATCTATTCTCCTCCCTGAAACCAAGACCCAATGCTACGCATGGGCGTTTTTATCGAATCATGCCCATTTTTTATTGCGAAGCGGCCCCTTGGGTATTGCCGGCTTGATGAGAAGGCTGCTCACAGGCTATGCGGTATCGTATAACCGAAGACACAAGCGCCATGGTCAGCTTTTCCAAAACCGGTACAAATCCGTTATATGCCAGGAAGATCGCTATTTGCAGGAATTGATCCGATATATTCATCTGAATCCTCTAAGGGCGAGAATAGTAAAGGATTTGGAGGAACTGGACGGCTATTCTTATTGCGGGCACAGTGCCTTGACGGGAAAGAAAAAAAGAGAGTGGCAGGATAGTGAATATATTTTGGGTTTTTTCGGTAAGAGAGTGAGTGAAGCCCGAAGAGAGTATCGGTCGTATGTCGAAAAGGGGATTCCCATGGGGAGACATCCCGAGCTTGTAGGCGGCGGTTTGATCAGGAGCCTTGGCGGATGGGATGAAGTCAAGAAGATCAAGCTTTCCGGACAGGAACGTATGAAGAGCGATCAACGGATATTAGGAGACAGCGATTTTGTAATGGATGTACTTTCGGAATCAGAGGAGGTTTTTTCCCGCAGATACAGACTGAAAAACCGCGGCTTCCATTTTGAAAAGGTTGTTGAGAGGGTTTCCTCCCTATTCGATCTGCAAAAGGATTATATAATCCATAGAGGCCGGCAGAGGGACAGGGTGCGGGCCAGGGACTTGCTGTGTTATTGGTGTGTGATTGAACTCGGGATTCCAATGGCGGATTTGGCAAGAAGACTTGAATTGACGCTTGCAGCAGTGAGCTACACAGTAAAAAGAGGAGAGAAGACAGCAAAGGAAACAGGTTGGCAGCTGGATGATTGACGGGAGAGAGGAATCAGGAGATGTGGTCACCACGAAGGGGAGAAAGGGAAAAAGCTGGACGGCTAGGCAGCTGGGCGGCGGGGAAAGGCAGGTCAAAGGACAAAAGCTGGGAGGCTAGGAGGCTGGGCAACGGGGCAATGGTGGCTTACATTTTGCGGTACATGCCTCAAAGTATTTGGATTGATCTATGAAATGGGTGTCCCTTTTGTTTGTTTTATCTCGCTTTGCCGGACCGAATTCGGATTCGGTTTCCATCGACAACGGCGAGCCCACCCTGTAGCCTCTCAAAAGTCTGGTTTCAATCAATCTTTGAGCAGGCTCTTTTAAATGAGCCCAGCGTTGGTCTACTAAGCGAAATACCACGATTCCTGCGTGAGTTTGGATAGGATAATTTCGAATATCACCGAAATCAGAGTCGAGCGTGATCAGTATTCTCCCTTTTTGAGTAGCCGCAGAAATGATTCTAGGATCGTCCATTCCAGCTAGATTTTCTTCGGGAACAGTCTTAACATCATGGCCCGCTTTTCGAAGCAATGCTGCCAAAGCAGCAGGCATATTCTCGTCCAGTTTAAGTTTCATCTTTCTAATTCTGTGTGGAGCGGTTGTTGCTCTTCCTCATGAGCCAGCCAAGCTGCATAGCCGAATGCTGCCCGGATATCCTCCTCTTTTAGCGTTGGATATTGTTTCAAAATATTTTCTATATCCTCACCAGCTTGCAGGTAATCCAGAATTATGGAAATCATGATGCGTGTCCCTTTAATACATGGCTTTCCATGACAAACATTAGGGTCAACCAATATCCTTTTGCTCCAGTTAGTTTTCACCATTATAGGTAAGCCCTCCAAGAAATGGGTTCATATTCTAGCCGCGGAACAGGTTTCGCATAATGAGCGAAGGGATCAGGCCTTCATTCTTCTGACTTCCGAGCCAGTTTCAAAACGTTCAATTTTGTTCGAGGTCAAGAAAGGCGAAAATTTTAACCACAGGAATATATTGAATATTTCGAGGATTAAAATTCGAGCCTGACGCAGATATCGGGCAAAAGGGGGCGTTTTGAAATTGGCTCTATTTATTGTAGGTTTAATTTTCAGGATCGTCAACGAAAGATTCCTAACACGAAAGATTGCTGAGGGGTGTTGTGCTTAGGAATAAGGACTGAGGGCTAAGGACTGAGTAAAAGTAAAGAAAAGGACTGAGGGGAAGGGGTTATTTGGGTTCATTGGGTTAGGCGGCTAGCGGCATGGCAACGGAGAGGCTGGGAAGCGAATATCCACCACGAAGAGCACGAAGAAACACGAAGGTGAGAAACAAGAGGACTGAGGACTAAGGACCAAGAAAAAGACGGGTGCTAAGAGAGAAAAGGGGGGAGGAGTGAAGACATTTTTGGTGACAGGTGGGGCCGGGTTTATTGGGAGCAATTTCGTGCTGAGTGAGCATAGAGAAAACGACACCAGAATGGTGAATCTGGATCTTTTGACCTATGCGGGCAATATGATGAATCTTTCCTCATTGGAAGGTGACCCGGATCATATCTTTGTTAAGGGCGATATTGGCGATCGCGGCCTTGTGCGGAAAGTGCTGGAGAAATATCGACCAAGTGCCATCATAAATTTTGCTGCCGAATCCCACGTAGATCGGTCCATAGACGGTCCTGAGGATTTTATTCAGACAAACGTGGTCGGGACATTCCATCTCTTGGAAGAAGTGCGGGCATATTGGAATGAACTTTCCGGGGAAGAAAAGACGGGATTTCGATTCCTGCACGTGTCCACCGACGAGGTTTATGGGTCGCTTGGATCTGATGCCCCGCCGTTCCGGGAGGAAACAGCCTATACTCCAAACAGCCCCTATTCCGCTTCCAAGGCCGCAAGCGACCACCTGGTAAGGGCGTATTATCACACCTATGGCTTGCCCACACTTACTACGAATTGCTCAAATAACTATGGCCCACGGCAGTTCCCGGAGAAACTGATTCCACTTGTTTTGTTGAATGCTGAGCAAGGAAAGCCGCTGCCCATTTACGGGGATGGGCTGAATGTGAGGGACTGGCTTTACGTGGAAGACCACTGCAGGGCGCTGAGCACTGTCTTGGAACGAGGGCGCGTGGGTGAGGTGTATAACATCGGCGGACATTGCGAAAAAACAAACTTGGAGATCGTAAAGACCATCTGCTCTATTCTTGATGAAATAATTCCTGAATCACCACACAGGCCCCATGAATCTCTGATCACCTTCGTGAGGGACCGCCCAGGGCATGATCGGCGGTATGCGATCGATTCATCAAAGATTGAGAGGGAATTAGGGTGGCGGCCCGTAGAATCGTTTGAGAGCGGGTTGAGGAAGACCATTGAATGGTATTTTGAAAACAGGGAATGGGTGGAGTCGGTGCAGAGGGGGGAATATCGGGAGTGGATTTCGCGACAATATGGAACTGATAAAAAAAGGACTAAGGGATGAGAAAAGGGTTCCTTGGGTTTGTTGAGTTACTTGAGTTTATTGGGAGAAGAAGCTGGGACGCAAGGAGGCTGGGAGGCGATTATTTACCACGAAGAACACGAAAAAACACGAAGGTGAGAAAAGAAGAGGACTGAGGACCAAAAGGAAAGGACTTAGGCAGCTTTTTGAATAATGGTTTCATCGGCTGTTCCCCTTGCATCTTCATGGACAGAAAAAACCTCATATCCAT
>JBAPTR010000331.1:0-10906 GCA_049282265.1 Desulfatiglandaceae bacterium
CTGTGGCTCTGTGGTGCACAATACATAGCTTACTCTTCAGGCACCTGCTTTGCGGGGCTGAACTCAATGCAATCTATCGCCTTAAAAAAAGGATCGTCATTTTCAAGCCATCCCACCGCATTGCAGAGATGCCTGTCATTTTCCCGAGCGGGGATCAGACGCGCCATGGGCCGCCCTCTTTTGGTGATGACAATATGTTCCCTCCCATAGGCCACCTGACCCAGGAGCTCTGAAAAATGTTTTTTTGCCTCCGCTATGTTGATAGCCTTTTCCTTCATTATTTCACCCTTTAGCATTATTGGTCAAGATGACCTAAATTGCGAAAAATGTCAATCAAAAAGAGGGGTTCAAAACCATCAGAATTTGTGAATGCAAAATGTGGGCCACAGTGAGGGGGAAGCAGGAGGAGACTGATAAATCGGGGTAAGGAGGGAAGGAGCGTCCGTCTTTGACGGACTGGAGGAGGGAATGAGGAAAATGACAAATGTCAAAATCCAAATGACAAGGCCAAAAAAAAAATCCTCACGCCCGTTCGGCCTCTGGCCTCTCTAGAGACGCAGAGATATCAGAGAAAACCTTTTTATTCTTTGTTTCTTAAACTCTGTTTTCTCTGCGTCTCTGTGTGAGATAGTTTTGTTGCTTTTTTTCTTTTGTCTCACGCCCGTTCGGCCTCTGGCCTCTCTAGAGACGCCCCGGTGAAATAGTTTCACTATCACTGCGTGAATTGCACGGGGTAAACAGGGTTACCAGAGAAAATCTTTTTGTTCTTTGGTACTTAAACTCTGTGTTCCCCTTGCCGGGGCGTAGCTTCAAGCGAAGACCGGTGTGCCTCTGTGTGAGATAATTTTTTTGTTTTGCTTTCTTTTGTCTCACGTCGCTCAATCATTGAGGCCAAGGGCCTCCATGACCTGATCGTGAAGCCTTGGCCGGAAGGCTCGGATCTTTTCGTTTTCGCGTGTCGGGTGGAGGCGGTTTGTAAAAAAGATGACCACGACCCTTTTTTCGAGGTCCATCCAAAGAGAGGTGCCGGTGAAGCCCAGGTGGCCGACACTCTTTTCAGAGAAATAATGCCCTGCGGTTGAATTTTTCCGCGAGGGCGTGTCCCACCCCAGCGCCCAGGTGGTGTTTTTCGGGTTTTCCTGCTGGGTGAAAAAAGTGTGAACGGTTTCCGACGACAGGAGGTCCTGCCGTTCCCCGAGGTAAGTGGCAACGAGGAAGTGGGCCATTTCCCAAACGTCCCGGGCTGTGCCGAACAACCCGGCGTGCCCTGAATACCCACCCATGGCGTAGGCATTCTCATCGTGCACCATTCCCTGCAGGATTATTTTTCGCCAGGGGCACGATTCAGTTGCGGCAAATTCCTCATGGCCAAAAGGAGTCTGGGTTTGCCGGTCATAAAAAAAGGTGTGTTTCAGTCCGAGCGGTCCGTAAAACTGTCCCTCCAGGAACCGGTTGAGCAACAGGCCCGACCGCTTTTCAACGATCCATTCCAGGAGCATGAAACCCAGGTCGCTGTATCGGGTCTCGTGGCCGGGGGTGCCGGTTAACGGGATTTTCAGAATCCAGTCCCTGACCGTTTTTTTCCTCTCGTCCGGCGGAATATCATCCAGTCTGGAGAAAAAGGGTTCCCAGTCCGGCAGACCGGAGGCATGAGACAGGAGGAGACGCGGTGTGATTGCCTGTTTGTCCGTCGGCACAACCCCTCCAAGGATGTGGCTGATTGGCTCATCAAGTTTGACTTTTTCCTCTTCCACCAGTTTCATCATGGCCAGGGTCGTGCCCAGGGGTTTTGTTAGGGACGCCAGGTCGAAAATGGTCTCCTTCTTCATGGGGACGGTGTGCGGTGTAAGAACCGCGTGCCCCGCCGCCCTGAAAAAAACCCGTTTCCCTTGTTGGGCCACAAGGAGCACCGCGCCTGGATAGACGCCCTCGGACAGCCCGTTTTCCAACAGCAATTTCAGTTTGGTTGGGTCTTTAGTTTTCATTACCTAAAGATTGAAACAGATTGTTCACCACAGAGGCACAGAGTTCACAGAGGACAGCCTTCTTTTGTCCGATCGGGTTCTCGCGATCGGACAAAAACAAACAAACTCTGTGTACTCCGTGACTCTGTGGTGCGAAAATCCATAATTCACCGGGCAGGTACAATTCTGTTGGAAAGCCCAATGATTTGTGGTAACAAGCACGCTTCATTTAATGCGAGTATCAAGCGAGAAATTTATGACAGACAACTCCAACATACACCACCTCCGCTTTGAGGACAAAGAAATTACCCTCATCGGCACTGCCCATGTATCACAGGAAAGCATCGATCTTGTCAAGCAGGTCATCGAGGAAGAAAAGCCTGAGACCGTTTGTGTCGAGCTGTGCCAGTCCCGGTACCAATCCCTCACCCAGAAGAAACTCTGGCAGGACACAAACCTGATCAAGGTGATCCGGGAGAAGAAGTCCTTTCTCCTGCTCGCCAATCTCATGCTGGCCTCGTTCCAGAAAAAGATAGGGAAAAAACTGGGCATCAAGCCCGGGCAGGAGATACTTCAGGCCATTGAATCAGCCAATGGTGCAGGGGCACAAATCCATCTTGCGGATCGGGATATCCGCACCACCCTGGCCAGGACATGGCACCTGATGGGGTTCTGGAAAAAGATCAAATTGATGGCCCAGTTCATGATGTCCATCGGAGATGTCGATGAAATCACCGAGGAAGAGATCGAGAAAATGAAGGAAAAAGATGTCCTCGAAAGCCTCCTTTCCGAGATTGAACAAACCCTGCCCGAGGTCCGGAATGTCCTTATAGATGAACGGGATCAATACCTTGCCGAGAAGATCCGGACGGCACCCGGCACCCGGATAGTAGCAGCCGTGGGTGCCGGGCATGTGCCGGGCATCCTGCGGTACTGGGAGCAGTCCGTGGACCTGGCGGGCCTGGACGAGATGCCGCCCAAAGGGCACCTTTTTCGCATCCTCAAATGGATCATCCCTGCTGCAGTGATCGGTATCATCGCGGTGGGTTTTTTCACGGTGGGCGCCGCCGGTGGGGCCCATATGATCAAGTGGTGGATCCTTGCCAATGCCGTCCTCGCCGGGCTCGGGGCCGCAGTGGCCCTCGCGCACCCCCTGACTATCCTCTCCGCGATCATTGCGGCGCCCCTCACCTCCTTAAATCCCATGGTAGCGGCGGGCTGGGTCTCCGGCCTGGTGGAGGCCTTTATCGCCAAGCCCAAGGTCAAGGATTTTGAGGCGCTTCCTGAAGATATTGTGTCCCTGAAGGGTTTCTGGAGGAACAAGATCACCCGGATCCTGCTTGTGGTCGTTCTGACGAACCTGGGGAGTTCCCTGGGAACCTTTGTGGCGATTCCGTTGATGGCCAAGGTCTTGACCTAAATGGCCTCAGTTCATTTTTTTCGACAGGATTAACAGGATTTATGGGATGAGTTCGTGTCTTTCTTCCTTCCCGGACGGAAAGAAGAAAACTAAAAATCCAGTACATCCTGTTAATCCTGTCTAATATCTATTTCTTGATCTTGTTCTTTCTGTACTGGAAATAGGCATCTCTCACAGCCACATAGGGATCGAGCGCCGACTTCTTGAGGGACTCGTAGTCTCCCAGGCTCAGGGAAGTTCTGTTCAGCTTGTCGCCACCTTTTACGCCGATGTTCTCCCACCGTTTTGGTACCAGGTAGTTCACGGGATCCGCGAACCAATCACCGGCCATTCCGAAAGTATCCCGAACGCTTGAAGGTCCCAGGATGGGCCAGTTGATGAAGAACCCCGGGCCGGCGCCGAAAAAGCCAAGAGTCTGTCCGAAATCCTCATCCTGCCCTTCAAGGTGCATGCTTAACGTGGCTACATCCCCGATCCCCAGACAACCGATGGTGGAATTCACGAAAAATCGAAGCACTTCCCTTCCAAAACCCCTGAACTTGCCCTGCAGAAGGCAATTGGCTGCGCGGATAGGCGCGGCCAGGTTGGTAAAGATATTGCGCACACTCAACCTGAGAGGCTCAGGGACCACAAACCTGTAGCCCCTGGCAACCGGCTTCAATACCCAGAAATAGAGCTTGTCATTGAACTTAAAAAATACCCGGTTGAGAGGCTCAAGCGGGTCGGCAATGGTCTCCTGCTGTACATCTTCACCCCACTTTTCAGGCTCTTCAATAACCTTTTCATCTTCGTCGAAAGCCCCGGACGTCTCATTTTCACACCGGGCGGAGGCATCGAAATACATCACCCCGCGAGGCGGAAGACCTGTGAAGGCCTGTGTGGAATCCGGCAGCAGATCAAGCCGGGTCCCGAGACGCATCGCCACAGCAACACGTTGTGGGTGTGTTTTCCTGGAATGATATAGGGAAATACGATCCAGCTCCCGTTCCGGATCCGTCTCCTGAACCAGCGGCAATTTGGCGAGGTTTTGATCCCGCGCGTCAAAACCGGGTTCAAAAGTGATGGTAACCGGGCGTGACTTTTTCAAATGGTTTGGTTCCAAGGCGGCCTGTGCGAAGGGTAAAAACACAAAACCGGACAGCGCAAGACAAAGTGTCCCCAGGATACTCCAACGCGTTGGATTCATATAACTTTCCCTTGTACTGATTCTGGTGGTTTCGAAAAAAGTGAATGGCGTACCACGCCATTCCCCTATCAACCCGTTGGGTAGCTCCCGACCTTCTCTTTCAGCTTCTTGATGAGGTTTCCAAAGGAAGAATTAGCGATGATGCTGTTGAACTGGTTGCGATAATTGTTGATCAGACTGACGCCTTGGATGGAAAGATCGTAAACCAGCCAACCGCGATCCTTTATCTTCTTCAAACGGTAAAGCACAGGAATCTTGGTTTGCTGCTTGGTCATGATATTGACTTTGACCAGGGCGTAATCTCCCTCTATCCGCTCCCCCTCGTAGACAACCTGTTCCCCGGAATAGCCTTCCACCCTGTCAATATAGGTCTGCTCCAGGAGGTCTTCAAAAAGTTCCATAAATTCCTTTTTTTCCCCGGGAGTTCTCTTGCTCCAATGGGTGGCAAGGGTCCTCCTGGACATCTCTTCCCTGTCAAAAATCTCATCGACTGAAGCACGGATCAGCCTGTTCCTCTCTCCCCTCTTTTCAGGGCCCTTATATTTGGGATCACCGACAATAGCAATGATCTTGTCCGCGGTCCTCTTGATCACATTCGTGGGTTCCCCGGCGACGGCGGGCAATACAGACATGAGGGTGATGGCAACAAAGAGCAGGCATGGCCACAGGAATTTTCTGTACATTGCGATTTTCCTCCGGAAAATTAGTCTGAAATCGAAGAAATCCTTTACCACAGAGACACAGAGAACAGAGAGACACTTCTTTTTTACTTGCCGGGAGATACCGGCAAGTGAAAAGGAGCACTTCTATGTGTGGAAGGAGCAGCATTCCTTATTCAGGGAACGATGTCCTTTTTGCCCATCGCCGTCTCCCGATGGGCAAAAAATCAAGATCCTCTGTGCACTCTGTGACTCTGTGCTGAGCTAATCGTAGACCGAATATGTTACCATAATTATGAATAACACTACTAAAGGGGTTTTTCTCATAGTTTACCAAAAACATAACTGCTGATCAATTGCTCTAAATCAATCGGAGGCTGTGTATCTCTGATCTTGCCCCCGGACTTCAGGATCTTTTCCGAGCCGCCGGGCGTTATCTCCACATACTTCTCTCCAATCAGGCCCTTAGTCTTTATGGTTGCGATCGAATCTTCCTGGATCTTGATCTCATCGGGGATATGTAAGGAAACCACCGCCTGGTAGTCCTTCAGCTTGATGTCTTTCACACGGCCGATTTGAACGCCTGCTATGACAACCGACGCGCCATTCTTCAGGCCCCCGCTGTTAGAAAATTCCGCTTGAATATCATAACCTTGCGAGCCAAAAACTTCCATTTTTGCCAGCCGGACAGAGAGATAGCCAAGGCAGAGTATCCCCGCGATCATAAAAAGACCCACACTTAACTCCAAATCAAACTTTTTCATTGTTCACTCCCCTCATCCTGCAAACAGGGCACCCATGGCTACCCAAAACCAATCCATCAAACTTGCTATCCTGCCGTCCTGTCTGACCCAACAGGGTTGAAAAAATCAGGACCGTCCGGATCGGGTCTGCCCAGGGTTCCCGCCAGAAACGCCTTCACCTCCGGAATTGAAGAACTCATGAACTCCCGTGGAGTGGCATAAGCAGCAACGACCCCATCCTTCAGGAAAGCCACGCGATCCACAATGTCAAAGACCCTGGGAATCTCATGGGTCACCACGACGCCTGTGAAAGAAAACTTCTCGTGTATCACATTGATCAATTTTAGAATGGCGAGCCCGGTCACGGGATCCAGGCCGGTTGTTGGTTCATCGAACAGCATGATTTCGGGGTCCGTCACCAGGGACCTGGCAAGGGCGGCCCTTTTGACCATCCCACCGCTGATCTGTGAGGGGAATTTATCTTCCGACCCTGACAGATCCACATTGGATAGTTGCTCCAACACACGCTCCCGAATCTTTTTCTTCCCGATTTTGGTCTTCTCTTCCAAGGGAAAGGCCACATTTTCAAAAACCGTCATGGAATCAAACAGGGCACCCCCCTGGAAGAGGAATCCGAGCCTCGATCTCAACTGCTTAAGATACCCTCCCCTGAAGGAGCCTATATTATTGCCGTCCACCAGCACGCGGCCGCTATCCGGCTTCATCAGGCCCGCGATGTGTTTCATCAGCACACTCTTGCCCTCTCCACTCCCGCCGATGAGGGCGATAACCTCACCTTTTGCAATCTCTAGAGTTATACCCCGGAGCACAGCATGCCCATTGAACGATTTATGGAGGTCTTCAATTCTTATCATCGTAATAACAGTTCCTCAATACAGCAGCCCCGTCATGAAATAATCCCATATCAGAACCAATACAGAAGAAAGGACCACTGCCTGGGTGGTTGCCTTGCTGACCCCTTCCGCCCCAAAACCCGTAAAAATAGAGGTATAGTAACCCTTGAAACAGCACACCCAGTTGATCAGGATCCCGAAGCTCACTGCCTTATAGAGTCCTTCCAGGACATCCTTCATTCCAATGTAGGTTGACATCACCCCGAAATAGCTCCCCACACCCACGCCAAGGAGTTTTACACCTATGAGGTACCCTCCAAAAATTCCCACCACATCAAATATGGCCGTCAGGAGTGGGAGGGAGATGATTCCCGCCAGGAGGTTCGGGACCACGAGATAGCGGTAAGTATTGAGGCCCATAAGTTCCATCGCATCGATCTGTTCGGTGATGCGCATGATGCCGATCTCGGCCGTAATGGCGGACCCTGCCCTTCCCGTAACCATCAGGGCGGTCAGCACCGGCCCCAGTTCCTTGACAAGGGAAAGGCCCACCATCGCCCCCAGAAATGCCTCTGAACCAACCCGGCTCAGGTTGTAATAGCCCTGAAAGCCAAGGACCATTCCTGTAAAACAACTGGTGAGCAAGATGACAACTGTAGACTGAAACCCGATAAAGGAGATCTGCTTTAACAGGCGCCGCCATTTGATGGGAGGGACGACGGCATAAAAGAAAGCCTTTATCAGAAAAAGTCCCATAACGCCCATCCGGCTCACATGGAGGAGCACAACAGCCCCAAATCTTCTGATCAATTCCATAGGCGCAAGTCTTTCAAATATCGGGTTGGATGTCAAAATCTATTTCTATATATCAACAAGGGCCATATTTCCGGGGGACTTTTCAACCGCTTCCGCGAACCCGCTCAAACACTCTGAAATCTTTTCCAGTGCCTCTGTCCTGGCCACCGGAATATCATCCGTTCCCCGATGGTCCAGTGCATCGAGTACCCCCTTTATGGTGAGCGAAGCGGGACGTTTTGCGGGCTGATAGGCCAGGTCGTTTTCACCATGCCGATTCACCGGGCTCACGATCCTGGCTTCAACCAGTTCATAGAGGATCTGTCTGGCCAGGCGAATAGGAATCTCCAACCGGTGAGAAATCTCTTCTTCCTCCAGGGGTTCTCTCTCTTCCGCGAACTGCTTGACAAGCAGATGAACAACTGCAAGAGCCACCAGCCTTTTAAAGGAGGAGCTGATATCAAGGCAATCGGGCTCGAACTCGTAGGTCTCAACGTTTTGATAGGCAAATGCTATCTCGGCCCCG
Organism: Desulfatiglandaceae bacterium; assembly: GCA_049282265.1. Classification (GTDB taxonomy): domain Bacteria; phylum Desulfobacterota; class DSM-4660; order Desulfatiglandales; family Desulfatiglandaceae; genus CAYUCJ01. The sequence goes on from JBAPTR010000331.1 coordinate 8,148, forward strand.
AGAAACACGATCAGCCAGCTCACCTGGAGCCAGATCAGGAAAAGGGGCAATGCCGCAAAGCTTCCATAGATGGCGTTATACTTGGAAACACCGATCTGGAACTGGATATATCCAAACTGGAATCCCTGGTACAGGACCCCTGCGATGAGCCCGCCCAGAATCCCGGAACGAACGTGCACTTTGGTATTGGGCATGAAGATGTAAATAAAAGCCAGGAGTGCAAAGATAATCCCATAGGGGATGAGTTTCAGAAAAAAGAATATGAGCGGGCCGATTGCCGCCAATACTGTTATCTTCTGGATATAGGCACTCACCTGGCTCGTGGCCGCAACCGTCATGGCGCTGGAAGACACGAACAGGATCGGATAAATGAGGCTGATCGCCAGATAGTCCGTTATCTTCCTCCCTATCGACCGCCCTTTCTTGACCCCCCAGATGTAATTGAACGAGGTCTCGATATTGCCCAGCACCCGCATGATGGCCCAGAACAAGACCACAAACCCCAGGCCTGCTATGAGGCCACCTTGCACATTGGCCAGAAATCTGTGGGCAAAATCAATGACCTTTGCTGCGATCTGTTCTTGCCCCTCCAATCTCTTCAGCACTTCTCTTTCAAGCGTCCTTTCAAACCCAAACCCTTTTGCAAAAGCGAGAATCATCGCTGCCACGGGGACAACGGAGATCAAGGAATAAAAGGTAAGGGCTGACGCCCTGAGCTGAATTTTGTCTTCGGAAAGGCCACGGAGAGTCAGGATAGTGACTCTGAGGAGTTGGAGAAGATAAAACTTGCCCCTGGGGAGATCCTTGGCCTGAATTCTCCAAATATCTCTCTTGGCAAATTTAAGGGTCTTGGAAATCATGGTAATCCCTCTATCGGCTTCTCATTTTGAATCTTGAGCGTGGCCGGCCCCTTTTCAAGAAAAATTATTTCTTTTGCCTTTGTTTCCCCACCTCTCTACTCGACCACTTGACTATTCGCCAAAATCTCCCCCATTGAGGGCCTTGAGAGCCAGCATAAGCGCCTGGGTAGCAGACCGGGCATGTCCCTGGGCCTTTACGGCCAGATAGAGCTGGTGCGCCAAGGCGAGTCCGGGCAAAGACAGGTTCAACACCGCGGCCTCCTCAAGGGCGATGCCCATGTCCTTCACAAAGTGCTCCACGAAAAACCCGCTCTTGTAATCTCCGCGGACGATACGCGGCCCCAGGTTGTTGATGGACCAGGAACCTGCAGCTCCCTGACCAATAATATCGATCACGGCCTGCTGATCCAGACCCTGTCTTTCAGCATAGAGCAGAGATTCGCAGACGCCCACCATGGTCCCTGAAATAAGGATCTGGTTCGCCATCTTTGTATGCTGCCCCGCTCCGGCCTGTCCCATGTAGGAAATCCTGCTTCCAAAAACTTCCAAGAGTGGCAGAACCTCCTTGAAGACGTCCTTCCTGCCCCCGACCATGATTGCGAGGTTGCCCTCCCTGGCGCCGATATCTCCCCCCGATACGGGTGCATCCAGACTGTGCATGCCCTGCTTCTCTGCCTTCTTCTCCAGGTTCTTTGCGAGGCTTGGCGTGCTGGTGGTCATGTCCACGAAGATGCGGCAAGCACCTCTCTTTGAAAAGACACCCTCATCACCGAGGTACACCTTTTCCACATCGCCCGGAAAGCCGACGATCGTAAAAATAATTTCAGCTTCCGCCGCCACATCGGCAGGTGCGGGGCACCAGCGCGCGCCTTTTTCCACAAGGCTGTCGGCACGTTGTCTGGTCCGATTGAAGACGAAAAGCTCGTGGCCTGCCGCCTGAAGATGCCCAGCCATAGCCGCCCCCATGACACCTGTTCCAATCCATCCTATCTTCATTTATCCGACTCCTTTCTTCCAAGACAGATTGAATCGTAAAAAGCCACTTTATGCCGCAAGCGGCAGTCTATGAACAACGAAGGAGATAGTGGCTTGGAACCGAACCTGACAATCCTTCTCGGACCCTCAGGTTCTCTCCTCATACTTTGCGTTGGATACATCGGATATAAATCGCATAGAAGAGATCAAGGTTCAACTCTTTTTTTGTCGCAGGGCCCTTGCAAAAAAGGCAGAGGGGCAAGCCGCCTCTGCCCCAAGTCCCTAAGGTTACCTGAGCCCATCCTCCATCTTGGCATCCTCTTTCTTGAGACCACCGATACGCGGATGTGGTCTTCCGCAGTCGGTCACGACCAGGGCCACGACGATTTCATCACTCCACGGCCCGTCTTCCACGCGCACCGCCATGGCATCAAAATGGGAGCGAACAAATGCGGCATCCTTGAAATTGATGGGCACGTCAATCACCGTTCCGGGGCCGCCCATTTTTTTTGCGGAGGGAATCAGGGACTTTCCCCCCCCCACTGAATCACGAAAAGGTTTGCCGAGTTTTGGATGGAGTATGGCCGCGGCATGCTCCCGTTCACCTTTCTCTCCAACGATGGCGGCCTTTCCGTAGCTTTCGGCCTTTTCCGGCGCGATGCCAAGAGCATCCACGGCCATTTTTCCAAGAATCGCCCCCAGCTCTTCGCCCATATCCATCAGGAGGGTCAAATCCTCCACATACTTTCCTGCGAATGGATTCTTTATAACAGCGATGGCTGCGGCCCTTTTCCCGGGTTTATCCATAGGTTTTCCACCTTCAAAACGAATCTCCTCCAGGATGGTCATGAATTTTCTGATCTCCATTTTTCTACCTCCCTCTCTCGGCTCAAAAAGCCGTAAAATAATGAATAAATTACAGCA
>JBAPTR010000332.1:0-3596 GCA_049282265.1 Desulfatiglandaceae bacterium
ATGCAGATGCTGTCTTGGAGAAGGTAATAGATGAGCCTGTCCTGTTCGCAGTCCCTGAGTTGTTCGCTTTTGAGGTGTTCTCTGTATTGGAACGACTCCATCCGGCGGGGTTTGAAACGTTCAAGAAAGGGATACTTCCTTTGCTCCAGGGGGGAGTCTTCCGGCAACCGATGACGGAAAGGTTGGCGAAAAAGGCAGATCGATTCGTGAAGCTGGGACTGACAGGGTATGACGCATCTTATGCGGCTCTGGCGTGTGATCTAAAAGGTACTTGGCTCACTTTCGATAGTAAGGCACACGAATTGATTAGAAATGAAAAGATGTCATGGCCTTTGCACAAGGAATTGCCTCCGCACTGGAATAGAGAGGGTTGAGGGCTTTTTCTTGGTGACCGGCCTTCACTTCGCGTGTCAGAGAGAGGTGGGGCTTTCTCATACAAGCAGTTGTACTGGTGGAGCTGGTTGCGTACGAAGGGTCAGTTTCCGTGGGCGTTGAGGGGTCCCCTTTGCTCTTAATCAGGGTCAATGTTCCACTTTATTCCCAACCATGATAATATATCCAAGTTTCTCCACATGTGCAGCTTTATTCTGAGTGAGCATTGGAGTATGTCAGGCGATAAGGAGTTCCGTATGTCCCGTTTAATGGAACAGAAGAAGATTGAAATGATAGAGGCCTTTTTGAAACTTACGCCTGAGGAGCGCACGGCCGAGGCTGAAAAGCGATTGGATGAGACGTTGGATATGATGGCTAGAATGTACGGGATTTCTCCGGAGGATGCCTATGGAAAACTTCTTGAAAATAGTGACAGAATGCATTGATAAATTTTCCAAGGATACGAACATCGCAAGGCATGCTGCCATTATTGGCGGCCATGCCATTATTTTGCATGGTATTCCAAGGACTACGCTTGATGTTGACGTCCTTCTTCATTACGCTGATACAAAGGAGCACCCCAGTGAAATTGTAGAGAAATTTGTGGCCTTTTTGAAAGAACAATTGGAAGATCTCTTTGAGGTAGAATATTTCGCTGCATCGAGAGATCCCTTTGACCCTCTAAAACATGATTTGATAATCATAACTGATCCAAAAAAACGATTCAAGAAATTGGATATTCTGATAGCAAATTATGAGTGGGAACTTGAAGGCCTCATGAGCATGGCTTCATCAGATGAAGGTTTACTTGGTTCTTATCCAAAACCCTATTTGGTGGGCATGAAGCTTATGGCAGGAGGTGCGCAGGATGAGGAAGATATTCGAAATCTTTTCTTCATAATGACTGATGTTGAGAAAGAAAAGGCCTTAGAGATCGCCCAATTAATCAAAAGGGACAAAAATCTTTCCAAGATATTGGCAAAAAAGCGCCCCGGGAAAATGAAGGGGCCTCAAGTGGACATTCAATCCAGGGGATCCGGCGAGGTCGGAAAATGAAGGCGGGACAAGCAGGACTTGAAAAAAAGCGAATGCGTTTTCGCTTGACATCATTTATGTTTTTGGAAGCCAGGCAAAGAAGGATCAGGAGAGTCCAACCTTGTTGTGGCAGTAATTTGTCAAGTGGGATATTCTCCAATGGATCGAATTAGGCAAGTCGGATTGATGCGCCACACGTTCAATTGTTATTATCCAAATCCTTGAACCTGATTGGCACTGAAAGTAACGACAACATTATCTAACTGGTCGATATGGCTTCTGTGATCACTTATTAATGCCAACACTATCCGAAACTTGATTTCCTCACTCAAGAAGCACAGGCTTATGCAAATATTTTACACCGAACGCGGGATTTGATGAATAACGGCTGCTCCATATGTTGTGTGTGGCAAGATATCCCAAGTCTTCTCCGAAGAAAGGGGGCGGAATATTTCATGCCCGTGTTTATTCAGCCGTTCGATTTATTCTGCACCCCTCTTTTTTCCTGTTTCACAGAATAAGATGCAAACACTTTGGAAAAACTTGACTTTTATGTGAACCTTTGAGATATTTTTCCCTAAATTTTTCCAATCATCCTCCACGAGCAGCTTCGCCCCTGGGAAGAGGCATACCAGTTCATTCCACCAACCTTTTTCAAGGCTTACTTCATATGCACACACCTCAAATATATCCTACATCACTCCCGATAGGGAGTTGCCCTGCCGATGGCTCAAGATCCGATTTCAGGAAGACCAAACCTACGGTAAGGTAATGCTTAAAAAGGCCAAATTTACTGATTCTGAAAATTTCACCTTGCCGGTTACAAGAAACCGACATGGGCGATTTCATTGATGCAATCTCGAGGAATTCCTCCGGGAAACCTCTCAAAATAGTGCTAAGGGAAATGGAAGAAAGAAATATGATGCAAAAAGACCCTGGGAAAGGAGGTGAAACAAAGGCAAAAAGGAAAAGATCACGGTTTGGTTTTTTCTTTATATTGGTGCAGCGTTGTTCGGTTTAAATGGGTCAATCCTTTTTTAAAGCAAAGGAGGTACAGACGATGTCCAAAAAAATAAAAATGTCCTTTCTTTTCGCTGTCCTGTTGCTTCTGGCATCCCCTCTCTTTCAGGCATCGGCAGAGGTCGGGGTCACAGACAGTGAAATCCTCATCGGGACCATACAGGCCTTGACCGGAGGTATGGCCTATGTCGGAAATCAAAACGTCTGCGGCACAAAGATCATGATTGCCGAGATCAATAAAAAGGGCGGCATTTATGGAAGAAAAATCAGACAGATCGTGATGGATGACGCCTACCGCACGGACCGGCATGTCGCCAATGTCAGGAGAATGATCACCCAGGACAAAGTTTTCTGTTTCGTTTTCAACCTGGGGACCCCCAATGTCCTGGCAAGCCGGCCGCTTCTGCACCAGTATAAAGTCCCGTTATACGGGGCCGCCACCCAATCCAAGCTCCTCGACAATGATCCCTTCATCTTTTCGGATGCCGCATCATACCGGCAGTTATGCATTCAGGGGATCAAATATATGATGCAGGAGCAGAATTGCAAAAAGGTGGCCGTTTTTTACTTGGACAACCCGTTCGGAGATGAGCACCTTGAGGCGGCAAGAGAATACTTGAGTGCAATCGGATCCAAACCGGTGGCGGAAGAAAAATTTAAAATCGACGACTACGATGTAAGTTCCCAGGCAACACGGCTGAAAAAATCGGGTGCAGACTGCATCGTCATAGCAGCAACGCCGCCCGGGGTGACCAAGATTTTAAAGTCCATGCACAGTATAGGCTATTATCCCAAAACAATCACACCGTTGATGTGCAGCAATCCCGGATTTATCAAGGTGGCCGCAAAAGACGCGGAGGGTGTTTTCATCATGCTGCCCTTTAAGGCCCCGAACCGCCCGGAGCTGGCCCCGTACAGGGACCTGGCCAAGAGTTATTACCCGGACAAGCAGGTCGACAACATGATGAACTCAGGGATGAGCAACGTGGTCGTTTTTGCAGAGGCCTGCAGGCGGGCAGGGAAGGACCTTACGAGGGCAAAATTCATCAAGGCCGTTGAAACCATCAACGAAAATAATCTCAACCTGCCCTACTACCAGGGATCCGGATTCGCCTATGCGCCGGACCGTCACAGGGCCAGTTCATCCGTTATCATCGGCCAGATAAAGG
>JBAPTR010000333.1:0-5931 GCA_049282265.1 Desulfatiglandaceae bacterium
AGACCTACCGGTTCAACCCCTTCGACCTGACCAAGGTGTGGCCGCACAGTGACTACCCGCTGCACGAGGTCGGCCGGCTGACGCTGGACCGCAACCCGACCGACTTCCACACCGAGATCGAGCAGGCTGCGTTCGAACCGAACAACCTCGTGCCGGGGATCGGTGTCAGCCCGGACAAAATGTTGCTCGGCCGTCTCTTCGCCTACGCCGATGCCCACCGTGCCCGCCTGGGGGTCAACTACAAGCAGATACCGGTTAACCGGCCCAAGGCACCGGTGCACAGCTACAGCAAGGACGGGGCGATGCGGGTCCAGAACGTGTCCGATCCCGTGTATGCACCGAACTCCAAGGGCGGCCCGAAGGCTGACGGTGAGCGCTATCCCGAGGCAGCGGTCTGGGAGGCCAGCGGCGAGTTCATCCGCGCCGCCTACACCCTGCACAAGGACGACGACGACTTTGGCCAGCCCGGCACCTTGGTACGTGATGTCCTGGACGATGCGCAGCGAGACCGGCTGGTGTCCAACGTTGTCGGACACCTCAAGGGAGGCGTGTCCGAGCCCGTGCTGCAGCGTGCGTTCGAGTACTGGCGCAACATCGACAAGAAGATCGGCGACCGCATCGCCAAGGGCGTGAGCGGCGGCTGATCGCTTCGAAGCCCGTCCTGGCCCGTCATTTGAGGCTCTGGCGGGCCAGGACGGGCCTCACCTCGAGAGAGGCATTCTCCTTACCATCGGCTGAGGAATACGATCATAACAGTGCCCAGTCACAGCAAAGGATGCAAGCGCTATTTTTCTGTAGTAAAGGTGGCGTTTGCATTCTTCCTCAAAAGGGGGCGATCCGCCTCGGCCGTCAGGAAGGTACCGCCATTCTCCTTGTGGAGATGGACGCCCATGTGCTGTCCGTGAAGAGTTCGGCAATGTAAAAAATGATGATGGGGAAGATGGCCTTCGGAAATGTATGGGCAAAAACCATGGACCAAATGGCCACCGATAAGGTGAGCGGTTTTTCCGAACAGATGATGGTGGTTGCCCGGTTGACCCGGTCGGAGATTTTCAGGATGTACTTTCCCCCGAAAAACGACAGACCGAAAATAAAATAATGAACACACAGGCATGGAACCAGGATGTAAAGAACCTCCGACAATTTGAGTTCATTCATGATCACGGATTCGGCGGAGCATGAGGCATAGATGATAAGGGAGAGGCATATCACCGGCAGATAGCTGAAGTAGGTTTTGCCCTTTCTTATCAACTTCGGGCTGGAAAACCGCAGAACCTGGCCTATGATGATGGGGATGAAGAGATAGAAGATGAGCTTCAGGATGAGGCCCACGTCATCCACATGGGTGGCGGCGCCGAGCCAGACTTTGAGGTTCTCCGGATAGGTGAAAAGCCCCAGCAAATTCAGGAAGACGATCAGAATAATAGCGGTCAACTCATCTCCGCCGGCTCTGGCTGCCACGGTCGGTCCCGCCGCCAGAGTGCATGGTGCGGCGCATATCAAAATGAATCCCACCATTGTGGCATCTGGCATGGAGAACACCTTGGCGCCCACCCAGGCTATGAACGGAAACAAAATAAGGGAAAGAAAGACGGCCCAGAGGATCACCCGCAGGAATTTCATGGCATGGATGAGCTGTTTGAAATCCAACTCTGTGCCCTGGCCGACAAAAATCAGCGCCACCAGAAAACCGGTCAAATCCAGTTTATCGAGAGCTTTTCCCGGTCCGGGGACATGTATGGACAGGATCAAGGCGATGAAAATGCCCATGAGGAGCAGATTTTTCTGCACAAAATGCTCTATGTGGATCTCCAGGGGGTGCTTCAATGTTCAGTCCTCCGAATGGTGTTTGTATTAAGGCAGTCCACCTCTCGGAACAAATCCAGGTGCGTCCTCTGGGTATGAAGTCTTCACTATTTCAAAAGATGTGACCGGCCAGCGCCTCTTGGCTCTGGCCATCGGTCATTTGACGTTTCAAGGGGGATGTAATAACCGGGCAGTAGGGCCAATATGAGGGTATGTGGTGTTGAGGCGCCCTGGGCGTTATGCCCTACGTCTCACGCCCCATGTCCACGCCTCTTACAAGTCATACAACGTTTCATCTACTCTCGGCGGATCGTTTTTTCGTATCTTGGACCCTTTTCCCTTCAGAAGAAAAGGGTCTTCACCTTCCAGGAGATCTCCCATTTCCGCCTCGATGGCTTCCGGATCCTCCCCGGCCTCCATCCGCTGGAGTGCCTCCTGCATACCGGGGCCCAGATCGAGCCCTGTCATATCCGTCAGCTTCCGCATGAGATTCGCGGCCTGCCGCGGATCGTCCTCATCCATATGCTCCATTTCACCGGCCAGAAGCCCCATGGCCTTTTCCATCTTGCTTTCGTCCAGGTCAGGCATATCCATTTCCGCTTCTTCCCCTTTGTTCTTGGGGCTGGCAAAGACCGACATGCGCCGGTCCAACTGGACCTTGCGGCACCTGGGGCATTGGGGGTTTTTTCCCGTGTTGATGCTCTTTGAAAAGAAATTGAAGATCATGTGACAATCGGGACAGTAGAATTCGTAAATGGGCATAACTTCCTCCTCAACTCCTAAGCCCAGATTCGAAACGCCCACTTTTGCCCAATCTCTACGTCAGACTCAAATTTCAATCCTCGAAATATTAGATATATTCCTGCGGTCAAAATTTTCATCTTCCTTGACCTTGAACAAAATTGAACGTTTCGAAACCGGCCTTCATTTTTTCTGAATTTCACCATTTTTCATACAGAACCGAAGCAAAAGAGTCAACGGCTTTGTTCTTAGGAGTCCAGCATAAATAGTTTAATGAACGCTAAGGGTCCTTTCTTGGGCAAATTTTGTAATGCCATACGCCGTGAAACTCATCGCGGACGATTGCTACCTTTGCCATGTCTTTGTCTTGGATTTTGATATCTGTAGGATAAATCGCATCGTCAATCTCGGCCCGGATGGTCAAGCCTTTTTCCGTGTGCGTTTTACCAATGAGATTGACGACCACGGCTCGGCTTTCCAGGGAACGACCAGGCCAGTTGTCGCGGGCACGGCAGAACATGCGATGCTCAATCTTGTTCCACTTGCTTGTGCCACGGGAAAATGACAGACATGAATGCTCATGTTGAGTTCCTCGGCAAACTTCTGCAGTTCGATTTTCTAGAGCCGGACACGGCTGCCGTTGCTTCCGCCCCCATCGGCCGTAATCAGCAACTTCGTGGCCTCCGGATAAAGTATACGCCCCATGCGCTTCCACCAGCGGCGAATCGTCGCGACCGCGAACTCGTCGGGGTCATGGTTGACCCCGACGGCTACCCAGCCCTGATTGTACGTCAAGTCGTAAACACCGTAAGGTACGATCTTTCCGCGTTCCTTATCGGCAAAGCCATGGACGTTTAGCTCTTCTGCTTCTCCCTTTTTCTGCCACTCACGGCCTGCATTCTTGAATCGACCGATCAACTCCTTTTTCTTGGTGTCAATAGAAATGACCGGAAAACCGGTCTGTTGAAATTGCTGAACCTTCTCGGAGATATGAAGAAACTGCGCATCCCGCTCTGGATGATCACCGCTTTCGCGCGTTTTTCGGTTCGACTGCATGCCGTAGCCGAGCTGATCCAAAAGCGTCCAAACGGTGCGCTGACTGACTTGGAGACCTCGATCTCGCAATTCTTCGGTCAATTTCATTGTGCCCTTGCAGGTTCGACGAAGCGGCGATTCCGGATCGCCACGGGTTATGGGATCGACCAACTTGTCAAGCTCTTGCAACAAGCCTGGGTTGCTTTCTGCCAATCGTTTGCGCCCAGCCTCCGGGCGGGTTCCCGGTTTGCCGCCGAGATGAGTGAAGAAAAGACGGTGCGTTTTCACCGGTCACCTGAAAAAAGCTCTCTCCCTCGGTCCCCATCGGGGGGCTTCATGATGCCTCCCGCTCTGCGGGAGGAGATTCACATGGTGGATTTGAGATTATCTTCTTGACATACATTTGGTATGTATGTATATAAAAAAGTAATGGAATGAAGCATCCTCTGCACTATCTCGTAAGAATTGTATCCATCACATGAACCTGAACTTGGGCTTCGGCATATGAAAAACAGACAAACAAGATCGACAAAAAAGGGCATCTCCAATAATGAGCGTAGCCAGCAGACATTCGCTCAGCTAATTGCTGTTGCAAGGAAACTCTTCAGCGCCCACGGATATTCCCACACATCGCTGGAGGAGATCGTTCGAAAGGCCGGGATGACCCGCGGAGCTTTATACCATCATTTTGAAGGGAAGAAAGGGATATTCGTTGCCGTTTTTGAAAATGCTCTATCAGAGATTGCCAATCGGGTCATCCAGGTTGATAAGAGCAAACGGTCTTTTTGGGAGAAGTTTATTTCATGTACCTATGCATTTTACGAAGCCTGCCTGGATTCAGATCTTCAGCGGATTGTTCTCATTGATGGGCCTGCTGTTCTAGGCTGGGATGTGTGGCGCAGAATTGATGAAGCGAAGACCCTTAACATCCTGAGAACTCATCTCAAAGAACTTCTTGACAGAGGAATTATCAAGCCCCTGCCTCTCGAGCCACTGACGCACCTCATTTCTGGGGCAGTGAATGAAAGCGTTTTGTGGATTGGCGGATCCGAGGATCCGAAAAAGGCATTCGATGAAGCATGGTCAACTATGAACGCATTCTTAGGGTCACTACGAAATTGATCGGAAGCGATTGCAATGTTTGCATAGAAATCCGACATCACAAATACCGCTATCTCGTATTCATCCATAAACCAAAGAGTTCTGGATGGGTCCATTGGCTGTCAGCGGTGAGCTATCAGCCAACTCTTATGGTTTTTTGGGGTTTTTTTCGCACAGCAAAGAGTGAAGTGTTGAAAGCGCCCATCTGCAAATTGCCATTTTCGGATGGGCGCTGGCTTAACTCATATTCATCGAGGCTGATTGTCTGCAATCTTTCACGGCGGAGGCTCCTTGCCTGGGACTCCCGGATGGGGCTGGACGCCTCACGCATGGATACCCAAGTATGACCGAGGCGAATCAGTGCCTACTTCTTTTTCATGGCAGACTGACTAACGTCTGCGGGATTGGATAGTCACACGATTGCGAAAAGAGGAGTTTCGCTTGTGAAAAAAGAGCAGCTTGAGAAAACATATTTAGAAAAAACCCGTACCTCTGCTAAACTCGCCGAATCGGCCAGGAAATATATGCCCGGAGGCGACACTCATGGCCATTTCTTCAACCCGCCCTATCACATAGTCATCGATCATGGTGAAGGATGCAATCTCCATGACGTTGACGGCAACCGCTATGTGGACTGTGTTAACGCTTACTTCGTGCTGATGCACGGTCATTGCTTTCCGCCGGTGCTTGAAGCGTTGGAGGGGCAGGCCCGACGAGGCACGTCTTTTGGTATGCCTGTTAGGGAACAAATCGAGTTCGCGAAGCATCTGTGCGATCGTGTGCCGTCCCTGGACCTTGTCCGGTTCGTGGCTTCCGGGAGTGAAGCAACCAACATGACAATCCGAGCCGCCAGGGCCTTTACTGGGAAGCGCAAAATCATGAAGGTGGATGGTGGCTACCACGGAACTCACAATATCGGGGAAGTAAATGCCTTCGGTGCTCCGGGCAGGGAGAAGGGGCACCTCATGCCCGCCATTGGCACGGCCGGCAGCGAAATCAATGATGTGATCCTTTTTGAGTGGAATGACTTTGAAAATCTTGAGTTCACTATCAACCGCTACGGAGAAGAAGTCGCCGCACTCATAATTGAGCCTATGATTGTCGCAGGAGGAATGGTTCTTCCGGCCCCCGGTTTTCTCGAAAAAGTGCGGCAATTGACTGAGGAAAAAGGAATCCTTTTAATTTTTGACGAGGTTGTGACCCTGCCTTTCAGTTACGGGGGTCTTCAGGAGCATTACGGTGTAATCC
>JBAPTR010000334.1:0-17623 GCA_049282265.1 Desulfatiglandaceae bacterium
GACATGGGTTCTCCCTGGCTGCCCGTGGTGATGATGGCGATCCGGTCGTCCGGGAACTGTGAAACCTGACGTTCCCCTATCTCCACGCCCTCGGGCAGTTGGATAAAACCTTCTCGCCGGGCAATATTCACATTGGTGACCATGCTCTTGCCATTGAGGAGGATTTTCCGGTCTGATTTGATGGCCAGGTTGATAATCTGTTGAATGCGCGAAATATTGGATGCAAACATGGCCACGATGACGCGGCCTTGGCATCCCTCAATAATATCCGCGAGGGTCCTTCGGACCTCACTTTCACTCAGGGTAAAACCATCTTTTTCCGCGTTGGTGGAGTCCGACAGAAATGCAAGGACCCCTTCTTCCCCATAGCGGGCAAAGCGAGGCAGGTCGGTGAGGAGACCGTCAACGGGGGTGGGGTCGATCTTGAAGTCGCCGGAATGGATCAGGATCCCTTCAGGTGTACGGATGGCAAGGCCAAATCCATCTATGATACTGTGGTTCACACGGATAAATTCAATCTCAAACGGGCCGAATGTCCGTCTTTCTCCTGCATCCACCCTCTGCAGATCCACCTGGTCCAGGAGGAGGTGCTCTTTCAGTTTTTCTTTCAGGAGTTCCAGGGTAAACCTGGACCCATACACGGGGATGGAGAACTCCCTGAGGAAAAAGGGCATGGCACCGATGTGGTCTTCATGACCGTGGGTCAGGATGATCCATCTGACCCGGTCCCTGTTGTCACGAAGATACTGAAAATCCGGAATGACGATGTCCACGCCGGGCATGTATTCATCGGGAAACATCAGTCCAGCATCGATTACGAGGATGTCATCCCCGTATTCAACGGCCATCATGTTGAGGCCTATTTCACCGAGCCCCCCGAGAGGGATAACTTTTACCATTATTGATATCCTCTAAGCCAGGAATAATATTTTTCCATTCCATCAAACATGATGGCAAATGCCTGCAATTCTCTTGAGTTAACAGGAGATTAACCCTTTAGGGCCAGGCAGTCAACAAGGAATCTACAATTAACCTTGATTTTGCGACTTTTGCTGTGATAACGTTCATTCTCAACTCAGGCTGTAATTGTTCGAAGACCTCAAGAAGAATCCCAAAGAACCAGTGACAAGGGGGAGAAAAACGTGGCAAGCATCAACAAGGTGATACTGATCGGAAATCTGGGTTCGGATCCTGAAGTGCGGTATACGCCGAGCGGTAGGCCTGTGGCGAATTTCAACATCGCCACAACCGAGAACTGGACCAACAAGGACGGCGGCAAAGAGGAGCGGACCGAATGGCACCGCATCGTTGCATGGGGGCGCCTGGGGGAGATCTGTGGTGAGTATCTCCACAAAGGGAAGCAGGTCTATATTGAAGGCAAGCTCCAGACGCGTTCCTGGGAGGATCGGGACGGAAACAAGCGCTCTACAACTGAGATTTATGCTCAAACCATGCAGATGCTAGGTCCTGCAGGAAGAGAGGGAAGGGCCACTGGCCCGGAGGAGAGGCATCCTGTGGAGGAGCCGATCACCGTGCCCGAGGATGACATCCCGTTCTAGGTTTTATCATCGTGAGGCTCGGTCTCATCCTTTTCTACGGTTTCTTTAGGTTCCGAGATCTCCTGCTGGGCTTCGTGGGTGGCTTTCTTGAAGTTCTTGATGCCTTTTCCTATACCGCTGCCGATCTCCGGCAGTTTTCCGGCCCCGAAGATGATCAGGATAATGATCAGGATAATGATCAGTTCCGGCATTCCAATTCCAAACATGAGTGTCCCTCCAAAACGTTCGGATGTTTTTTCCTGTGCCCATCCCTAATGATATGAGCCTATCACCCGCGACGGACTGAGTCAAGCAATCTCGTGCCCATCCATAAATGGCTATTTTGCCCGGTATCGTCGTTATGCTCAAATTTTAATCCTCGAAATACCTCAATGTATTCCTGTGGTTAAAATTTTCGCATGCCTTGATCTCGAACAAACTATTTCATTTATGGAAGGCACGAACTCACGAAACCCGTGTTATCCAGTGACGACCTCCCGCACCTCTTTTCCGAGACGCCCGAGATTCATGACAACGTTGATATCAGCTTCCTGTAATGCCTTGATTTTGTCCGCCGCTTTGCCCTGCCCGCCGGAAATAATGGCCCCTGCGTGACCCATGCGGCGGCCCGGGGGCGCAGTCTGACCTGCAATAAATGCAATGACGGGCTTGGAAACTGCGGTCTTGATAAAAGCCGCTGCTTCCTCTTCCGCTGTCCCCCCGATTTCACCGATGAGCACCACGGCCTCCGTGCCGGAATCCTTTTCAAACCGCTTCAGGTGATCAATGAAGGTGGTACCGATAATAGGATCCCCGCCGATGCCGATGCAGGTGGACTGGCCAAGGCCCACCAGGGTCAGCTGGTGCACCACCTCGTAGGTCAGGGTCCCGCTCCTGGAGATGACGCCCACACTCCCGGGGTGATGGATGGGGCCGGGCATGATGCCCACCTTGGTTTTCCCGGGAGAGATGATCCCGGGGCAATTGGGACCGATGAGGGTCACATCCCTGTCTTTGAGAAAAGCCGCCACCTTGACCATATCCAGGGTAGGGATGCCTTCCGTGATGCAGACGATGACACGGATTCCCGCGGCAGCCGCCTCAATGATGGCGTCCGCCGCAAAGGGAGGGGGAACGAAGATACAGGAGACATCAGCCCCCTTTTTCTCTACGGCTTTCCGGACCGTGTTGAATACCGGGACCCCTTCCACGCTCTTTCCACCTTTTCCGGGCGTCACTCCTGCCACGACGGCGGTGCCGTATTCGAGCATCTGCCCGGTGTGAAAGGTTCCCTCTTTGCCCGTGATGCCCTGGACAACGACTCTGCTGTTTTCATCTACCAATATGCTCATATGAAACTCCAGACACATTTTCTATTAAAAAAGCAGATGAACTGCGCCACCGGCTCGCGCTGTGAAAATGTTTTGTTTTAAGACTCCGGTGTGTCTGCTAAAATGTCAAATGACAAAATCCAAATGACAAATCAAATCCAAATGATCAAATGTCCAAAAAGTCTCCCGAAGCAATGTTCCTCTGTTTTTATGTGGAACTTTGACATTTATTTGACATTTGAGCTTTGTCATTTGGCATTGCCGTCACACCTGTCTCGCAACGAGTTCCGCGGCCTCCCCCAGGTCTTTGGCCACCAGGAACTCCAGTTCCGACTCACTGAGGATCTTTCTCCCCTGTTCCACATTGGTCCCCTCGAGTCGAACGATCAGGGGGACCTTTATCTCGTTTTTCCTGGCTGCCTCAATCACTCCCCTGGCCAGGACGTCACAACGCAGGATCCCGCCGAAAATGTTGATCAAAACAGCCTTGACCCGTTCGTCCATGAGGATAATCTCGAAGCCTTTGGTGATCATCTCCTCCGTGGCTCCACCTCCCACGTCCAGGAAATTGGCGGGTTCGGCCCCGGCCAGCTTGATGACGTCCATGGTGGCCATGGCCAGGCCGGCCCCGTTCACCATGGCACCGATGTTTCCATCCAGGCGGATGTAGTTGAGGTTGTACTCGCCGGCCATACGCTCAAGGGGGTCCTTTTCCTTGGGATCATCGAGCCTTCCCAGGTCTTTTTGACGAAAAAGGGCGTTGTCGTCAATGGTGATCTTGGCATCCAGCGCAACGACCTCTCCCGATCGGGTAATGACAAGGGGGTTGATTTCCACCAGCGAGCAATCCAGTCCCAAGAAGAGTCCATATATCTTCTGCATGACGGAGGTGAACTCCCGCATGGTCTCCGGGGCCGGCAAAGGATCAAGACCGAAAACCAGGTTTCTTGCCTGAAAAGGCATCCAACCCGTGGCGGGATTCACAACTTCTTTCTTGATGAGGTCAGGGGTCTTGGTTGCCACTTCCTCGATCGACATACCGCCTGCCTGGCTGAAGATCATGGTGGGCATACCGACGGACCGGTCCACGGTCATTCCCAGGTAAAGTTCCCTTTCGATTTCAACCCCTTCTTCAATGAGGACCTGGTTCACCGCCACACCTTCCGGGGTGGTTTGAGGGGTGACCAGCGGGGTGTTCAACAGGGTGTCGGTAACAGCGGGTACTTCCGATGGTTCCTGAACAACCTTGACGCCGCCGCCTTTTCCCCGGCCCCCGGCATGGACCTGGGCCTTAACGACCCACGGCGGGCCATTGACCGAATCAACGGCCTCGGCGGCTTCTTCGGGAGATCGGACCAGCTTCCCTGTCGGGACGCGGATTCCTGCTTTCCTGAAAATCTCTTTGGACTGATATTCATGCAATTTCATGCTAACCTCAAAGCCCGAATGAAAAAGAAAAGATGAAAACTCTCAAGCAAAACGGATCGCAAAGACAGCTAGGTCTATATTCACTTTTGCAGGGGATGTCAAGGTGGATATATTCCGGGTTTATGGATCTTTTCTTGAAAATGTTGAAATGAAAATGTAGATTCACTGAAGGGTGTTTTATTGCATTCTTTGATACACTGTTTGCTCGTGAAGGCAGGTGAAGAAATGATCTGGAGAAGAAAGCGAATCGGACTCGCACTTGGGGGCGGGGGTGCCAGGGGCCTCGCCCATATCGGCGTATTCAGGGCCTTTGAGACGGAATCAATTCCCATAGATTTTATTGCAGGGACCAGCATAGGGGCCCTGGTGGGAGCCTGTTTCGCAGCCGGGATGAAATCACGTGAACTGGAAGAGGTGCTGAACCGTTTCCTGGAAAGCCCCACGTTCCAGGACTCCGCCCTGAAATCCATAAAGGAGATGCAGGCGAGCAAACGCCTCAGTTTGACCCAGAAAATACAGGCCTTTTTCAAGAACCGCATCATGCTGGCACAGGCCATGTTCCGGCCGGGCATTCTCCATGCCGAGGATTTCCAGGCCATGATCGACTATTTCGTGCCGGATATCCAGATCGAGGAGCTTCTCATCCCCTTCGTGGCCGTGGCGACGGACCTCATAAGCGGCTATCCTGTCGTATTGTCAAGAGGTCCGCTGCGAAAAGCCGTCATGGCCAGCTGTGCCGTGCCCGGTGCCGTGCCACCGGTCAAGGACGACGGCAGGTTGCTCTCTGATGGCGGCATTGCCAGTCCTGTGCCCACCCTGGTGGCCAGGGAACAGGGTGCGGAGTTCGTCGTGGCGGTAACGGTGGACAGCCAGATCAAGGCGCGTGACGAGATTGGGTCGGCCATGGATGTCTATGTACGGGCGGCCGAGATCATGAGCTTTCACGTTGAACAGGAGAAACTCAGGCAGGCCGATGCGGTGATACGACCAAATGTGGGTGACCTGCACTGGACCGATTTCGAGCAGGCGACGGATTTGATCCGTGAGGGGGAAAGGGCTGTTCTTGAGAACCTGGGAGATGTGAAAAGGGCATTACCGCTTTGGAAACGCTGGTCGAAATCTTTTCCGAAAAGGACGGCCCTTCCGGACGTCCAGGACTGAACATTTTGTGTCGTGCCCTCTCAAAACTCGCACTTCTCGCCCTCATGCTGCTGGGCCTTCCCCCCCTCGGGCTTGTCCTGACAGGGATGCCTCTAAGGCCTTATCTGGCTTTTCCTCCCGAGGCAGGCAACATAAGCCATGCCCCGTTTTCATGGGCCATATTTTTCCTTTTTTGCCTGCCTCTCCTGGGGTTCATGGTACCCCTGATAGCTCAGGGTTGCAGGGGTTTTAGAATCCGGAGAGGAAAGCAGCTTCCTGCCCATCCATTTCCGTGGTGGGGTTGGGCAAGCCTCCTGACAGGAAGTGCGGCCTGGTTTATGGCCTGGACGCGTTTTGATTGGTTCAGACCATTTCAGATGCACACCTTCACCCCTCTGTGGCTTTCCTTTGTCATCATTGTAAACGGACTGAGTTATCGCCGCAAGGGGTGTTGCCTCTTGCTGGACCGCCCGGTCTTTTTTCTCCTGCTTTTCCCTGCAAGTGCCCTTTTCTGGTGGTTTTTCGAATACCTGAACCGCTTTGTGGGGAACTGGTCCTATGTGACAGTACCTGCGAGCGGCTGGTCCTATTTCTGGCGGGCAACACCTCCCTTTTCAACGGTTCTTCCGGCGGTTCTGAGTACGAAGGTATGGCTGGCGGAGGCCCCATGGATCCGGGAAGGGTTCAAAGACTATATCCGGATCGATCTCCCGAGGCCGCGAATCTGGGCATGGGCAGCCCTGATGGCTGCCGGCATGGGCCTGCTCGCTATCGGCGTGTGGCCGGATTATCTGTTTTGGCTTCTTTGGGTTTCTCCCCTTCTTATTCTCACTGGTTTCCAGGTCCTTTCAGGGGAACAGAACGTCCTCTCCGGTATTGCCGGAGGAGACTGGCGTCTCGTGATCTCCTCATCGGCCGCCGGCCTTTTCTGCGGCTGGTTCTGGGAGATGTGGAACTACCTGAGCCTTGCCGGGTGGACTTACCACATCCCTTTTGTTCACCGCTTCCAGGTGTTCGAAATGCCCATCGTGGGATATGCCGGCTATCTGCCTTTCGGGCTGGAGTGTGCCGCGGTTGGGATGTTGCTGGACCAGGTGCTGAGGAAAGGTAAGATCAGGGAAGAAACCCGTTGGTAGGGTGAGCGGTGCCATTGATCCTGAATTCTTTTCTTCCCAGGAGATCATGAAGG
The DNA here is from genome assembly GCA_049282265.1 of Desulfatiglandaceae bacterium. GTDB lineage: Bacteria > Desulfobacterota > DSM-4660 > Desulfatiglandales > Desulfatiglandaceae > CAYUCJ01. The sequence goes on from JBAPTR010000334.1 coordinate 6,627, forward strand.
TGTGCAATACCTTTGAGACATCCTTCAGTGTCATTGACGACCAGGTGAGTGATCCCGTCCATTTCCATGATTTCCAAAGCCTCTGCAGCAGTCTGTTCCTCATTTATGGTCCTCGGAGAAGGGGACATCAGGGCTTCCAGTTTCTGGTCATAGATAGAGGAATATTTGAGGAGGGCCCGTCGCAAATCCCCGTCGGTCATGATCCCGATCACATGTCGGTCTCCGTCGACGACGAGGGTCGCGCCGATGCGTTTGGCATTCATGACTTCTATCACTTCCCGGATGTCGGCTCCTCTTGAGACGACAGGTATGTCATCGCCGGTCAGCATGATTTCCCTCACCTTGATGGAAAGCCGTTCACCCAGGCTGCCGCCTGGATGAAATTTCCTGAAATCCTGTTGACTGAAACGCTTTCGATCGATCAGGGCAACGGCAATGGCATCGCCCATGGCCAGGGCGGCCGTAGTACTGGCCGTGGGTGCCAGTCCCATGGGACAGGCCTCCTTTTCCACTCCCACATCTATCGCCACGTCGCTCATCTTTGTCATTGTCGAATCCATGCAGCCTGTAAGTGCTATGATCTGTGCGCCCATCTTCTTCAACAGGGGCAGGATGGCCTTGATTTCGGATGTCTCCCCACTGTTGGACAGGGCCAGAATGATATCCCGGGAAGTCACCATGCCGAGATCCCCGTGTATCGCTTCAGCGGGGTGAAGGAAGAGGGAAGGGGTGCCGGTGCTGTTCAAGGTCGCGGAGATCTTACGTGCCACAAGGCCAGATTTTCCCATTCCCGTCAGGATCACCCTGCCCTTGGACTTCAAAATCATCTCCACGGCCTTTTCAAACTCCGGGCCGATGCGGTCTATGAGAGCAACGATGCTTTGGGCCTCTATTTCGAGAACCCGCCTTGCGTTTTCAATTACCATTTTCATTTGTTGTTCACCTAGAAAATCAAAATGAGCTCGGGGGAGCATTGACATCTATCTCTAACACCTCGTCCACTTCTTCTCAAGCATAAATGTGGGTGATGAATGAGGGCGTAAGGCGTAGGGCCAAAAAAAGAGAATGATCATGCGCGTCATGAATTTTCTTGACAGGTGGCTAACATTTGAAGAGTTTGTAGAAGATTATCATCGTGCCTGTGGTGGTGAGACAAAAGGCATAAAAACCAAAGACAGAATCTCACACAGAGCCCTCAGAGACCACAGAGTCTTAAAAACCAAGGAACAAAAAGATTTTCTCTGGTATCTCTGCGTCTCGAGTGAACGAAGTGAACGGGCGTGAGGGGATGTCTTTTGATCTATAGTCGGTGAAGGGCGTCTCAACCGCTTCGGAAAGGAGAATCGGGCCATGGACAGAATGCTTAAGGATAGGGTAGCGATCATTACGGGATCCGGAAGGGGAATCGGTCGCGCCGCCGCCATCATGTTTGCAGGAGAGGGGGCAAAGGTGGTGGTGAGCGACATAGATTCGGAACCTGCCGATGAGGTGGTTTCCACCATCAAAACATCGGGTGGAGAGGCCGTGGCCTGTGTTGGTGACGTCACGCACCCGGAATTTCCTGAAAAGATCGTTCGTACAGCCGTGGATGCCTGGGGCGCCGTTCATATTCTTGTCAACAATGCCGGCTACACATGGGATGGACTGGTCCACAAGATGTCGGATGAACAGTGGGATGCCATGCTTGATGTTCATTTGAAGGCCCCTTTCCGGATTATCCGGGCTGCGGCCCCCTATTTCCGCCGTGCGGCAAAGGAGGAAATGGCTGAAGGAAAAGCCGTCGGGCGAAAAATCATCAATGTTTCCTCCATCGCCGGTACCGGAGGAAACCTGGGCCAGGCCAACTATTCTTCAGCAAAGTCCGGGATTCTGGGGCTCACCAAGACCCTGTCCAAGGAATGGGCAAGATACAATGTTCAGGCCAACGCGGTTGCATTCGGATTTATCGAAACGCGGTTGACCGGGAACAAAGAGGCCGGGGTGAGCATAGAGAGGGATGGAAAGGAAGTGACTGTGGGTATACCGGAGGTTCAGCGAAATATCTTTACCAAAATGATACCCATGGGAAGACCCGGAACCGTGGGAGAGGCCGCAGGTGCCATGTTGTTTCTTGCCTCTCCACTTTCAGATTATGTCTCCGGACAGGTCCTTGTGGTGGGTGGCGGACTTTCAATGTAAAAGAATTAGGGAAGGGAAAGGAGAAACCATGGCGCTCAATCTGGAAGTGATCGGGAAGAAAACGGGTCCCTCCACTTTTACCTACAATACGGATACGGTGATCCTTTATGCCCTCGGTATAGGGTCCGGCGTCGGGGAGCTCGATTTTGTCTACGAGAACAAACTCAAGGTTTTTCCCACATTCGCCGTAATGCCGATCTTTCCGGCACTCGGTCCTTTTGCAAAAGAGGTCAACCTCAACTGGCACGCTGTGCTTCACGGGGAACACAGAATCGTCCTTCACAGGCCCATTCCAACGTCAGGGATACTGCAGACGTGGGTCGAATGTCTTTCTATTTACGACAAGGGGGACAAAGGCGCTCTACTCAACGTGCGCTTTGAGACCCGTGATGAGAAAGGTGAAATGCTTTTTGAAAACCATGCCGTGATCCTGGACAGGAGCGGGGGCAACTTTGGCGGTGAAAATGGACCTGTGCCGGAAAGGATCGAACCGCCGGCCGGGAAGCGCCCTGATTTCCAGTGGGAGGACGTCACGTCACTGGACCAGTCTGTCCTCTACAGGCTGAGCGGCGACAAGAATCCCCTTCATATCGATCCGGATTTTGCAAAGAAGGTGGGCCTGGAGCGACCGATCCTCCATGGGCTTTGCACTTTTGGTTTTGCCGGGAGGGCCATGCTCCACAGTGTCTGCGGGAGCGATTCCTCCCGTTTGAAGTCGTTTTCGTCCCGATTCCTGGATGTGGCCTACCCCGGTGACGTCCTGATCACCGAAGGATGGAAAATGGAACCGGGGAGATACGTCATCCGCACACGAAATCAGCATGGCACGGTAGTCCTGGGAAACGCCGTCGCGGAAGTTCATATTTGAGGCGTAAGGCGTAAGCCTCTATGACCCTAAGACCTAAAAAAAGCTATCTCACCTGAATTCATGTTCTCGGCAGAGGCGGGGTTGAAGAAAAATGGAACCGGAGATGGTGACCAGGATCTATACGCATGAACTCAAAAAACGCATTCAAGCCATTGCCGGATGGTATGAGCTGGAGGAGGAAGGCAAACTCCAGATCCACGGGAAAGAGGTCCTCTATGTCTTGGGTATTGCGGCTGTTGATTCATCGTGCTGCGGCGTCTGGGGATGCCGGTACGGGCTGGTGCCGGGCTATATCCGGCACTTCAAGACCAGAAAGGACGCAGAAGGTTGTTGGATATCGGAAGTAGAACCTATTGCTGATGAGAAGACCCGGCAGGAGATCTCTCGGATTCTCAAGGAAAAGGAAGGGGTTCAACAGGTCCGGTTCAGCTGATTTGACTCCGGGCTCACAGGAGAAGGGAGGTACGGAATATGGCAGGGATTGTTTCTTATGGCGGGTATGTTCCAAGGTACAGGATAGATCGCAAGCTGATTTACAAGGCCATGGGGTGGTTGAACCCGGCCACCTTCATGCCTGGGGAAAAGGCGGTGGCCAATTACGATGAAGACAGCCTGACCATGGCCGTGGCAGCAGGGGTTGACTGCCTGACGGGGGTCGACAAGAGTGAAATAGATGCGGTCTTTTACGCTTCTACAACACCTCCCTACGCCGAAAGACAAAGCGCCGAAATCATCGCGACCGCCCTGGACTGCCGCTCCGACATCCGGACGGCCGATCTGACCGACACGCTGAAGTCCGGAACCACGGCCATCCTTTCCGCGGCCGATGCGGTGGGTGCCGGTTCTGCAAGGGAGGCCCTGGTGTGCGCTTGCGATATGCGGATCGGAAAGGCCGGGAGTGTGCAGGAAGAGATCTTCGGGGACGGCGCTGCGGCCATACTGATTGGAGGGAAAGATGTGATCGCGGAATTGATCGGATCATTCTCGGTATCCTACGACTTCGTAGATCACTGGAGGGGTACGGGAGAACGGTTTGATCAACAATGGGAAGACAGGTTCATAAGGGACGAAGGGTACACCCGATTCATCGTTGAGGCCATGAAGGGCCTGGAAAAAAAATGCCATGTGCAGTCAAACGAGATCACACATGTCGTCTACCCGTGTCTCTATGCAGGCGATTTCAGAAAAATTGCAAGGGATTTAGGTCTTTCTGAATCACAAGTGGTCATCCCTCTTGTCGGCCAGGTAGGCTATGCCGGCACGGCGGATCCCCTGATGCATCTCGTCAAGGCCCTGGAAGAGGCAGGCCCTGGAGATCGCATCGCGGTCATCGGCTACGGTACCGGCGCTGATGCGATTCTTTTTGAGGCCACAGACAGGATTGAAGGCCTCAGGGGCAGCCGGAGGGGCATCGGCAAACACCTGGCAGCGAGAAGGGAATTGCGCAGTTACGAAAAGATCGTCGCCTTCCGGGATCTCCTCTCTACGGAAAAGGGTATTCGGGGAGAGATCGTAGCAAGAACGGCGCTTTCGGAGTTGTGGCGGAATAGAAAACAGGTACTGGGTCTATACGGCAGCAAATGTACGTCGTGCGGAACGCCACAGTACCCCATCCAGAGGGTATGCGTCAATCCCGATTGCGGCGCCATTGATGAGATGGAGCCGTATTGTTTTTCAGGGAGAAAAGGCTCGTTGTTCACCTACACGGGTGATAACCTGGCCTACAGTCCCAACCCCCCGGCCATCTACGGATTTGTCGACTTTGAAGGGGGAGGGCGGTACTGGTTTGATTTGACCGATGTGGATCTTGAAGAGCTGGAGACCGACATGGAGGTGGAGATGAGCTTCCGCAAAAAATACGTGGATGAACAGTTCGGTATCCATGGCTATTTCTGGAAGGCCGTGCCGGTGATGGCCTGAGAAGGAGGATAAATATGGCGGAAGGTATTAGAGATAAGGTTGCCATCATCGGTATGGGTTGCACCAGGTTCGGAGAACGCTGGGATGCCAATGCGGATGACCTGATGGTGGAGGCGTTCAAAGAGACGATTGAGGACGCCGGGATAGAAAAGAAGGACATCCAGGCCGCATGGTTCGGCTCGTGCTTTGACGAGGTCAATGTGGGCAAGTCGGCCGTGCCCCTGAGCCTTGCCCTGAAACTGCCTTTTCTCCCGGTCACCAGGGTGGAAAACTTCTGCGCCACCGGTTCTGAAGCCTTGAGGGGGGCGGTGTATGCGGTGGCTTCAGGGGCCTATGACATCTGTCTTGCCTTGGGGGCTGAAAAGCTCAAGGACACGGGCTACGGTGGCCTGCCGGAATTCCCTTCGGCCCTTGGGACGAAAAACAGGCTCATTTTTCCGAACATAACCGCCCCGGGTGCCTTTGCCATGATGGCCACGCGCTACTTTTCCAGGTACGGCCTGAGTCCCGACGAAGGAAAAGAGATCTTGGCCATGATTTCGGCAAAGAGCCACCGTAATGGCGCCAAAAATCCAAAGGCCCACCTGCGGAAAGAGGTGTCCGTCGAAAAGATCCTTAAGGCCCCCATGGTGGCCTGGCCCCTGGGCCTTTTTGATTGTTGCGGTGTGAGTGATGGGGCGGCCGCTGCCATAGTCTGCCGGGCCGACATGGCAAAGGATTTTCGTCCTGATCCGGTGTACATCAAATCCATGCAGATCGCCTTGAGTTCGGGTGAGGAGATGATGTATACCGATTGGGATGGAAGTTATGTAAAGAGTACGGAGAAATGTGCAGCCCGTGCCTACGGGGAGGCAGGGATCACGAATCCGCGAGAGGAGATCAGCATGATGGAGCTTCATGACTGTTTTTCCATCACGGAACTGGTTACCTACGAGGATCTGGGGATCTCGCCCCGCGGCAAAGCAGGCAATGACGTTCGGAATGGCTTTTTCGATATGGACGGCAAGATACCGTGCCAGCCGGACGGAGGCCTCAAGTGTTTCGGGCATCCCATCGGGGCTTCCGGCCTAAGGATGATGTACGAGATGTACAAGCAGCTCCAGGGAAAGGCCGGAGACAGACAAATTGAGGGCCCAAGAATCGGGCTCACCCACAATATGGGCGGCTTTCCCGCCATGAACCTCATCAGCATCAGCATCGCGGGGCTCTAACCGGTGAGAGTGCAAAGCTGATGGCGAAACCTGTCGTGCCCGGTCAATCCGGCTTGTTGGTGAGTCCTTCAGAAAAATCGTCTGTGGGGCGCCTTTTCATGTTGTTGTCGGCGTTCCTGTTTGCTGCGTCAGATGGCATCATTAAGGTCCTTGACCCAAGGTTCAGGCCATGGGACATCGCATTCTACCGTTTTGGCGGTGGTCTGCTTTTATTGCTGGTTTTGTTTGGAAGAAAGACCAATCCATTCAAGGGGAGCAGCTTAACACTCTTTATCGTCAGGGGCTTGAGCGGGACCGCGGCCTTCCTGTCGCTCATAGCCGCCATCCGGTTGCTACCTCTCTCATCTGCAATCGTCCTATTTTATTCCTTTCCAACCTTTGCCGCTCTATTTTCCGCGCTCTTCTTTAAGGAACGCATAACCCGGTTGCAAATGCTGAGCATTCTTGGGACCTTTGCAGGTGTCGCCGTCATGCTGGATTTTACTGTCCAGGGGAGCCTGCTCGGCCAGACCATGAGTCTTTTAGCCGGTGTTTTGGCCGGGTTTACTGTGACCATCATCAAGAAATTGAGAGAAAACAATGGGGTGGTGATCATCTATCTCTATTTTTGCCTGGTGGGCGGCGTCGTCACCTTCCCGAAATTCATAGCCGGTCCAATGCTTCCCGGGTCAGGTCTTGAATGGCTCGCAATAGGCAGCATGATCGTCCTTCTTGTTGGCGCCCAATTGTCCATGAACCAAGGCTACCTTCACTGCAAGAGCTGGGAAGGGGGGCTCTTTCTCAGCAACGAAGTGGTGTTTACCGCCATCCTGGGGATTTTTCTATTCGGGGACCAGGTCACCTGGCGGTTCTGGTGCGGAGGCGGTCTCATACTTGGAAGCGTCCTTTTTCTTGACTGGGGAAATCGAAGAGGGGAAAATGGCTAGAGCCTATCCAATTGTGATATTAGTGTGAGTCGGGGCTTCTCAACAGATTGGAAAATCTTGGAAACGGGGTGTGAGAATGAAATGCGACAGATGTCAAGAGACTATTGAAGCAGGAGAAGAAAGGGAATTGCACGGGCGGACGTTATGTGAGGACTGCTATATTGAAGCCCTTTCGCCGGCCAAGGCGTGTGATCCATGGGCAGTATACAGTGCGAAATCTTTTTCAAAGCAAGATGTGTCTAATGTTGAGGTTAGTGAAATTCAATCCAAGATACTACAGATACTGGAAGAGACCGGGGGTGTCGAGCCAATGGTCATCACAGAGAGGCTCAAAATAAAGCCATCCGATCTTGAAAGAGAGATTGCGACCCTGCGACACATGGAGAAGGTCAGGGGTGAACTGCGGGAGGGGATAAAGATCATCCGTCTGTGGTAAAAGATCGAAAAATGAAGTCCTGCATGACGAAACGAATTAAATTTGAGGTGGTCGCCCGAAATGCCGAGTTGCCGGCCTGGATGATTGTATTGACATACCTTCCCATTTTCCCTAGACTTGCTCTGACAGCGGGGGATATATTCACTCACCCATGCCCTGTCTCGAAAGAGAAGACCTTTGTCAGGAATTTGTTTATGTTGATTCCGCTAGCCGAGAGGAGGTAACGTGATGATGCGCAAGATAGCCAAACCAATTAGTTTTTTTCTGATTCTCCCCTTTTTGCTCATGGGATTTTCCATTAGCAGGGCTCAGGCAGCCATGGTGGGAACGGAAGCCGTGCTCAACCCTGCTCCCAACGGCGAGACCGTTCGTGTCCGTCTCTCTAATTTCCTCGACCGGCAAGATGTCCAGGCCATTCTACAGTCACAAGGCATCAGTCCCAGGGAGGCCAAGGCGCGTATTGCGTGTCTGTCAGACAGTGAAGTCGCCCACATGGCCGCCGTCATGGATCGGCTTCCTGCCGGGGGTGGTGGCGTGGGCGTATTGATCGGCGCCGCTTTGTTCGTCTTCATCGTCCTGTTGATAACGGATATTCTTGGCTTCACCCATGTTTTCCCATTCGTCTATCATCACAGGAGTTAGTTGGAAACGGGCGCACCGGAAAGTCGCGCCGCTCTTGTACGGTTTGGTCCTGTCTTCTTTGGGTCTATTGTCGGCCGGGTGCGCCGGCCCTCAGCTCGGGGAGATCCGCAGACAAATGGAAGGCCTTCCCTCCCGGGTCCAACTCAAGACCGTACCCTTCTATCCTCAGAAAGCCTACCAGTGCGGACCTGCGGCCCTCGCCATGACACTCACCTGGAGTGGCCTCCCCAGAAAGCCGGAGACACTGGTTCCCGAGGTATACAGTCCGGAACTGAAGGGAAGCCTCCAACCCGCACTCATAGGAGCGGCCCGACGCTTGGGCCGGCTGGCCTATCCCATTAGCGGAATGAACGTTCTGCTACGAGAAGTGGCCTCCGGCCGACCCGTCATCGTACTCCTGAATCTCGGGCTCTCGTGGTACCCGGAATGGCACTACGCCGTGGTGGTGGGTTACGATCTGTCAGAAGGTTATGTGGAGCTCCATTCGGGAAAAACGGCTCGGGAGCTCCTTCCATTCAGGGTATTTGGGAATACCTGGGCACGGAGCGATTATTGGGGCCTTCTCGTTTTGAGTCCTCGGGATCTCCCTGCTACGGCAAGGGAGAACCCCTATCTCCAGGCGGTGCTGGGACTGGAAAAGGCCCGTCAATGGGGGGCAGCGGTTGAAGGATATGAAACAGCGCTGAGACGATGGCCCGGGAGCCTCGGTGCCCTTATGGGTCTTGGAAACAGCCTGTACGGGCTGGGGAAACTCAAAAGGGCGGAAACGGCCTTCCGGGAGGCGTCCCGTCTGCACCCGGCTTCCGGGGCCGCCTTCAACAACTTGGCCCAGGTGCTTTGGGAAGAGGGCAGGCAGGAGGAAGCCCTGCGGGCCGTGCAAAGGGCGGTCGCCCTTGGAGGACCGCAGGCTACAATCTATGGGGACACGCTCAAGGAAATTGAATCTGGAAAACCCTGAAAATTGAAACGGGGGAAACCATTCTCATCGTCCTATAACGGCGTTGTCACGTTCCCGGGGTAATCAGGATATCGATCCGGCGATTGATGGCACGGCCTTCTGCAGTAGCATTGGATGCCAGGGGTCGAGTGGAACCATAACCGACGGCAATGATGTTTTCAGCTGGCACAGTACCGTTGGCGATGAGATACTCGCGGACCGCTTCTGCCCGATCCTGGGACAGTTTCTGATTGACGGCGTCCGATCCGGTGCTGTCCGTATGCCCCTCGATCACCACTTGCGGCTTTTTCACCTTGCGTATGGCCTGCTGGACCCTGCTGAGGAGTTCATAATTGCCCGGCATGATAACGGCCTTCCCAACCGGGAACTTAACGGCCCTCAGCCGAATCACCAAACGGTTACCCTGCTTGTAGATTTCAGCCTCAGTGACACCAAACAGGTCGCGAATCTCGGTGTACAAGGCCCGGAAGCGTCTCTCGGTCTCCAGACGCTCTTTTGCCGCGCGTTCGTCCCGGGTCAAACGCTCCTTTGCAATTTTCTCTTCGCGGCTGAGGCCCTCGAGCGATGCGATCTGCTTCTGTTGGGCTTGTACCTTCTCTGCCAGGGATTGACGTTCCTTTTGCAAGGTTTTGATTGAATCCAGAATTCCTTCCATGCGTTTTTTCATGGGTTGATCACGCAGATCGGGCGATGACAGCTTGTCGGTCACTTCCTTGATCATCCCTTCAAACCAGAGGGCGATATCCTCCGGGTTCGTGGTCTTGATCTTGTGCACCAGCAGCATTATCTGCTCGAGCCGCCTGGCCTGGAAGAGGGCCTCAACGGCCTGCTTGTGAATCCCGTCTTTATTGTAACGGTTCTTCGAGATAAAATCATCTGCTTCGGACAGTTTGTCCCGGGCTTCGGCCAACATTTTCGGCGCGATTTCCCCTGCCCCTCCGGCCTCGGCCTTGAGGACCAGTTTTCGGGCTTCACCGATTGCCTTATGCTTGATGGCCTGCAGTTCAAGCCGGTCAAAACCATTGGTCACTTTCAGCCTGTTTTCCCGGGCCCAGTCCAGGTCATTGTTTTCGATGGCCCTTGTGAGATTGAGAAACTGCTGTTCTGTTGTCATATAATCCTTCCCGAGGTCGGGCGCTCCTGCGTTAATGGCGCGATCCCGGGCCTTAAGGACGTCTGGCAGGGCACTTCTCGTAACCTTGGCCATCTCTTGTGCCCGTTGAAGTTTGGCATTTCCCTGAGAGACTTCACGGAGGATGTCGGAAAGGGACTCGCCGAGATTCAACGCCTTTTTTGCATTCTTGAGAGACTGGTCCGCCTTTGAAAAGAACGTGGGCGAAAGCACATTCACCTGTGCTTTTCTTGCGTTGTCTATGCCCTTCGAAAGAAGATCAACCTGCTCCGACGGATTTTCCGAGGTCGGAATAGGTGTTACCTTCAATTTGCCTGCCCCGCAACCACCCAGAAACAAGACGGCTGCCACGATCACCATAGATTTTCGGAGACGCAATCCCATAGACATTGTATCGCCCCTTTCACTTATATTCAAAGAAGACTGCTGCTTCTTCCCTGTTCAGCCCTTCCTCATGAAGAAACAAAGGAAACGGATGAGAAAAGAAGAACAAATATGCTGTATGAAAACGCGTTCATGTGGACGGGGAAACTCCACGATACAACATAATATAATAAAATCAGGGAAAGCTCAATACCCAATTATTGATGTAACCGTAAAAAGTCCGGTCCTCAGGACTTTTTACTCACAGAAACCGAAAAGTGTGATTTTCGGTTTTCTTACAAATCAACGGGTTGCGATGCACCCCATTGATTTGCGTGCCCGTCCATGGGCACGACGATGCCT
>JBAPTR010000335.1:0-2420 GCA_049282265.1 Desulfatiglandaceae bacterium
GGTCTTGTGCAGGTGCTATGAGAAAATGATTTTCCGCCCGATCGCGGGCGCAAAATAGGCTTCACCACAGAGACACAGAGTTCACTGAGAAAAGCCTTCCTTGTTTGTCCCGGAAATATTCGGCACAAACAAGGAAACAGCACTTTGAAGTTGAAGTTGTGTAGAAATGTTTCAGGGTGAGATTAAGGCCTGAGAGCCGTAAGGATGCTGGACATAAAAACAGTTGCCTTTTATCCGATCGGGTTCTCGCGATCGGATAAAAAAGAAAACTCTGTGTTCTCTGTGACTCTGTGGTGAAATAACAGGAAAGAAAGGACCTCAGGGCTTGGAAAATCCGAACCTGGTCTTAATAAGCGACAGCGGAGGAAGACGAGCAGGAATGGATAGACGCCGTTTCACATACGCAGACCACATCCCCGAACGCCGTTCAGGACGTGACCGCAGGATCACCTCTGACAGGAGATTAGTTCAGGACCGCAGGGCACTGGAAGAGCGCCGCAACGGCGAGGACAGGCGTCTTGAATTCCAACCGTCCCAAAAAGTCGTCGAAATCAGAAGCGGCCGCGAGCGCCGCACCCCCTCGGACCGGCGAAGAGCCCCCGAGCGCCGCATCGCCTTCGCGTAAAATCTTTTATCAGACAGGATTGACCCCAGTGAAATGACCTAGCCTTTTTTACCCAAATATTTGTCATGAATAAATATTAGCGCAAAGAGAGAATAAGTGCAATATCCCACTCATTCAAAACTCAAAACTAGGCATCCAAGATTGTCTTTCAGCTATGAGCTCTCGGTTTTCCATTCCTCGAATGACAGTTTTTCTTCCAACCATTTGAACCGGTTCTGCCGGTAATATTCCCGAAGGTCTGGAAGGAGAATGCTCCCCAACTTTACGTCAAAGTCCTTTTTTTTGAATGTTTTGAGGCGGTGAAGTATTTTGTGCTTGGTTTCTTTTGAGAGGTCCGCATCCGTTCCTTTTCTCAGCAGGAATTCCAAGTCAAATGCATCCCTGATTTCACTGCGATCGAGAAGCGCATCGACCTTATTTTTCAACATCTGTTTCAATGTAGACGCCTTCACCAGGACCTGAGTGGCATAGTTTCGGGAATATGCTATCTTTTCCTCCATGCCACCAGGATGGGTAATCTCCTTCCGGATCTCAATTTTGAGTTTGGGCCGCCTCTTTTCTTTCTGAAGTTCCACAAGGAGCGAGTGAAATTTATTTTGGGCATCCGTGATGGAATATTTTTCTTCAAAAGCATCACAAAGGCGATGGAGATAACCATCCACATCTGTTTCTTTAGCGAACCAGAAGTCCATATCCAGGGAATATCTCGGGAGTTCGTGACACAGTCTGAGCATGGTACCTCCAGTGAAAACTAAGGGCCCTAAGAGGCGTTTTGATGAAAGAAACTCAAGCGCTTCCATCTCGAAGGCCTCATGTTCATTCAGCGTTGTCATAGATTCTCCTAAGATATTTCGAAGTCGCGGAAGGATACGGATCAGCCAGTTCATCAATCTTTTTTCGATCCAGTTTTCCCAAGTCCAAGGAAGGAATATCGGGACGATATCGCCCCAGAGAAGCGAGGTAACAAACATCAAGGAAGGCCTTTTCCGGGGAAGCAATAAACATTCCTTCTTCTCTTAGGAAACCGCCATAAAGAGAATGTCTGATCCTGGCAAAACGGAAAGTAAATCTCCCGGCTCGAAAATACCTGGTCCGTTTCAAGGAAATGGCTTCGACATAGTTTCTTTGCATCTGTGTGGTGATCCCAAAAAAGGAAAGGGCAGTATAAAGAGATACATAGGAAGGGACCTGTAGAATATTTGAGATCCGGAATAGATCTGGAAATTCGAGGCGCTCCAGGACCTCGGTCCGCGCATAGAGCCCCCTTTTGAGACGCGTCACAAGTCCTTTTTTCATGTACCGATGAAGCAGCACTGATGCCGAATCGAGCTGTACACCGAGGATATGTGCCACCTCATCTCGTGAGAAAAAAGGTTTGGCTATTAGCAGGAGGCGTTCGTAGCTCATGTCAAATATTATTGTTTAACGTTATCGTTAATCAACTATATTTCAAATAAGCGCCTCTTTCAAGAAAAATCTCCATAAGTGTTTTCACGGCAGCCTTTCTCTGTTTTTCTTGCTGCAGACCAGACGATGCATGAAGCTTCCGCCACCTTCTTTCCCCCATCAACTATTCCATTTAGAAGGTGTTTGTGTAATAAAATACCAACGCATGTGTAAAAGAAGTACTCTTTTGTGGAACAAACTGACCCAATTTTCTGCCGCAGACCCACGCAGCCTGCCACACAACATCAGCGCCCACACAGACAAAAGCCATATCTCACACCCCGGTGAAATAGGCATAGGCATTTCACAGGGCAGGCAGTGGCCCACCGGTCTTCGCAGGAAGCTATGC
>JBAPTR010000336.1:0-3579 GCA_049282265.1 Desulfatiglandaceae bacterium
CGATTAATCCGTGCATACCCGGTTTTGACGATAAAGGAATTGCTAATGTTATTCCCCGAATGCAATGCGGACATGATCAATGCGAAAGTAAGAAGATTAAAAACGAATGGATTGATAACGAAAAACAAAGATTCACATGTGAGAAAAATAGCAATGAAACAAAGACTATGGGTAAGACAAATAAAACCAGGAGAATTCAACACAGATCCCGATTCCTGGAGAAAAGGGTAAATTGGAAAAATGATGAGAGGACCGCAAATAAGTTTATAGGAGAGCATTATGAAATCAATAACTACAAAAATATCAGGCGTTATCGTAGACGATGCCCAAGAAAACATCAAAAAATTCGGATGCAGAGATATCGGCAGTTTTGCTTTGGTAAGGGAGCCTGACAACACTCACGATCCGAATGCTATTCGGGTTGAAATCGGAGGCAAATACCTCGGGTATATCCCAAGGAATATTGCTAAAGATTTGGCTCCAAAAATGGACCAAGGCAAAAGGTTCATCGCCTTGTTTGTCAACCGGAATGAACACCCGTTTCACGACACGGTTGGCCTGACAGTGAAGATTTCAGAACAATAAACCTAGGGGGAAAAAGACTATGAGAAAGAAATTAGAAAAAAGATTCAGTAGCAACCACAAGAGTTCATCAGATAGGGGGATAGTATAATGGCGAGACGTAAATGGTCGTGGACACCACTTCAAAATAAAAGATCTAAGAATGTATTAGAAGTAGCTAATGATCTTCGTAGATTTTGGCCGCTTACCCTGAGGCAAATCTATTACCAATTGGTGTCTAAAGGTTATATTGAAAACAAACGAAGCGAATATATTATGCTTTCAAAATTGGTCAAGTGGATGCGTATTGACGAAATGCTACCTTGGAATTCCTTGGAAGACAGAAGTCGTACCGTTACAAGAAAAAGAGGATTTGAAGATATAAATGAGTTTGTGGAATCTGAAATTGATAACTTTCTTGAAGGATACACAAGGTGTCTTGTACAGGGCCAGGATAAGTATATTGAAGTCTGGACAGAGAAGGATGCATTGTTGCGAATTTTTGAAGAGGTTGTCTGGCCTTATTGCATCAGAGCTGTCGTTTGTCGTGGATACAGTAGTGTCACTTTTATATCTGATTTTTACAATAGAGCTGAAAATGCGATTATGAAAGGACAATCTCCACTTGTTCTTTACTTTGGTGACCTTGACCCATCCGGTGTTCAAATGTTGGAAGCAACGATAGAAACTCTAGAGAATGAACTTGATTTATATGGGGTTGTATTCAAAAGGATCGCACTAAATCCCGAGCAAATAGAATTTTACCATCTGCCATATGACCCCACGGCAGCAAAAATGAGTGACCCGAGATATAAACGCTATGTTGAAGAATACGGTACTCTGGCAGTTGAACTTGATTCTCTTCATCCAAGAGACTTACAAGAAATGATTCGCTCAGCAATTGAATCCGAGATTGATATGGATTTGTTTCGGAAACAACAAGAGATAGAGGAAGTAGATATACAACATGTCAGATCTATTCGTGAGAAAGTTATGAACGTGATCTAATACGAATAATAGTATGTTTGACTAGTCAAACACGCTTGCATGTCAGGGGCGGTATTGTCCCTGACAAAAATTTCCAAGGAGGAAAAGAAAAATGAAAGATGATCGAGTGAAAACTTACAGCATTGGTGAAACCGCAAGACTTTGCGGCGTCACGGAAAAACAGATAAGACACTGGGAGGAAAAGAACCACATTCCTTCACCGCAGCGGGTTATTTGCGGGCAAAGGTCTTATCGTCAGTTCACGGAAGAGGATTTCAAACTCATTCGCAGGATAAAGGAATATACGGATGAGGGGTTTTATTTAGCGGCGGCGGCAAAAAAAGCCGCCCAGGACATATCAAAGACTAGGGAGGTACGACGCAATGGATAACAACGGAAAAGTTTGCCCTTTGGTGAGGCAGGTTTGTTTGAAGGACCAATGCGAGTTTTTCAATGGCATGATCAAGCGATGTGAGGTTTCTTCACTCTCTTACAACGCCTATCGTTTGGTGGAAACGCTGAAGGGGAAGTCAGGTGTTCAAAAAGAGAAAGGAACGTCGCCTACCCAATTTCCCCTCTAGGATTGATTTTGTCTCGGCCATTGAGCCAGGAGAATTAGGGCGATAAATTTGAATGAGAGGAAGGAGATAATGAATGGGAATTGAGTTTAGCAGAGGGTTCTTTATTTTCGACAAGACTTGGATTCATGAGAACAAGTTCGTCCAGTCTCTGAGCCATGCCGAATTCAGGATCCTGATTTATCTCCTTTCCTCTGCATTGAAAATATCAAAGCCGAACAAAGATTACAAAAGAGGGGATTTGATAGCATCCCTGTATAAGAAGAATAAGATTCTGTTTATCAATGTTAGTCAGCGGACTATCGCAGAGAAATGCAACGTCAATAGGGCGACAGTTTGTAAGGCGATAAAAAAGTTCAAGGGGTTTGGCGCCGTGATAAAGATGCCGGATTGCAAGAATAACGGAGCCAATGATTACTTCATAATAGGATTCGAAAATTCCAAGAAAGACAAGGATGGAAAACAGGAATACTACCTTGTGGATTCCATTCCAATCAGGACCGGTCAAAAGCTGCCGGACGAGTCTAAGGACTTTATACGAAGTCACCATGAGGACGATTTTTTTTGGGCAAGTCAGCTGATATGGAGAGACCTTTTTGGGATGGAAAAGGATAACAGGGGGAAATAGGTGGCCGCCTCAAGCAGCATGGGGTGGCCGCTTCAGGCAGCATTGGGTGGCTGCCTCAGGCGGCCTATAAAATAAATAGTATTAAAGTAAATAGCATTAAATTTATTTCGCTTCGCTCAAACCGATGTTCTGCGACAATAAGATTATGTCGTATCAGTTGGAAAGCAATATCTTGGAGCAGGCAGTATTTTAGAAAGTATTTCTCTTGTTCCAGCTACTGTTAGGTTCAATTTGCTGTTTCTCACCAAGTTGAGAAAGAGCCAAGGGGGAATTCGCAATCCCCCCTTGACCCCCCGCATTTTCTGCTTCAAACATGATGCACTGATTTAGCGATGCGGGTGGCATTTCCATAGGTATGGAAAAGGGCGCAAACGTGTTCATCAAATATCGCGTGAAGGAGGTGATGCTCTATGGAAGTTCAAAGGTAAATAACCGGATTGTTTTGTTACTGGATTTTTTATTGATACAAAGAAATTTCTATGAATTTTGGGCTTGGCAAATTCAGAAAATCGTGCCAGATCCAAATGAGTTCCCCGGCAAGTGTTGTCGGGACGCAAAAAAAGAATGCCCCGAAAACTCCAGGGGCCTGCCGGACGGTCCGGCGGTTGGAAAAATAAATGGAGGACAAACATAAAATGGAGAATGCCTATGATTTAGAGACAAAATACATGACGCAACAGGAGGTCGCAGATCTTTTCCGGGTGAGACCGGGTACCATCAAGAACTGGCGGGATGCTGGCTTGTTGGAGTATCTCCAGCCTCCCGGATCTACGCGAGTCTTGTATCAGAGAAATTCGGTGGAAGAACTTGAAAAGAACTGCACCA
>JBAPTR010000337.1:0-2537 GCA_049282265.1 Desulfatiglandaceae bacterium
TGTTTTCTTAACATAAGCTGTGCCGTAATTCGAATAATCATCAGGGGTTGATTCAATTCATGGGCCACACCCGCTGCGAGTTCGCCGATGGAGGCCAGTTTCCCCGACTGGACCAACTGGGTCTGGACGTTCTTGAGATCATTGTAGGCCTTCTGCAACCCTTCCTCCAGCGCTTTCCGCTCGGTAACGTCCGAGAAGAAGCCCAGAATACATTCCCGACCGTTGATTATGACGCTACGAGCGGTGATGTCGCTGAAGAAAACGGTGCCGCCTTTCCGCAGGCACGGAAGTCCGGTGGCCAGCGCTTTTTCACCTCGCCTCTGAAGCTCGAATTCGGACATCACATGCTCCAGCGAGTCTTTTGGGTGAATGTCCGCTACACCCAACTTCTGTAATTCCGCTTCTGAATATCCGAACATCCGGCAGAAGGATGGGTTGGCATAAGTCATCCGCCCTATTTCAAGATCGAGTACCGAGATGCCATGGACACTTTTCTCGAACAGCGCCCGGAACTTTGTTTCCGACTCCCGCAGCGCCATCTCCACCTGCTTACGCTCGGTGATGTCAATGAAACTTTCAAGGAGGTGTGGTCGTTCACCAAGCTGAATATCGGTCACGGTCTTGATGATTTCTCGCCGTTCGCCGGCAGCTGTCAGCAGCACGCGTTCCGAGTTATCGACGGTCTGATCAAGATCGGTGATCGGGCATTTATCCCTTTCCGCCGGACAGATGAACTTGTGGCATTCCGCACCGATAATGCTCTCCTTCGGCGCCCCGATCATGCGGGCGGCAAAAGAATTTACGTCGACAATCCTGTGTACCTCGGGATCGATGATGACGATCCCCGCTTGCACCGATTCCAGGACAGTCTTCAGCCTGTTCTCGCTTTCGATCACCGCCTCTTCCACCCGTTTCCGTTCGGTGATGTCGCGAACACGCAACACGGCGCCCACTATCTGCCCCGTGGGCCCCCGCAATGGCGCCATGATGGATTCGAAGAAACTCTCCTTGTCCGTTCCGGGAAGTTGGTAGGCGACCTCCCGGGGTCCGATGTTTTGCCCGGCAAGGCCTTCCCTGATCCTGGCGCCTTCCCCCGTTGCCTTCATAAACGGGAGCTCACCCAGATCCCGTCCGATAGCCTGGTCCCTGCTCTTGCCGCACATCTGCTCCATGAGCAGATTCCATTCCGTGATCCGCAGGTCGAGATCCACGGCGAGAACGCCATCCGGGCTCGATCTGATCAGAGTGTTGGTGTACTCGAGGGTCTGGTTCAGCTCGTCGTTCGCCTGCTTGATCACGGCAACATAAGCTTCCAGTTTTTCCTCGGTATTTAGCAGTTGAAGTGTGCGCGCCCGGATTTTTTCCTCCAACTCGTCGTTCAGCTTGCGGATTTTTTCTTCACCCTGCTTGCGCTCGGTGATGTCATGAACAACGCCGACCATTACAGATCTTCCTCCAAGAAGCATGGGGGCGCCACCGCTGACATCGGCGAAAAAGACCGATCCGTCCTTACGTTGTACCGGAAGTTCAGGCGCCACGGAGATCTCGCCTTTTGCCTGGCGTTCAAACTGCCGTTGCACTTCGGGAAGCGCTTCGGCCGGGGTGATGTCTGCAATGCCAAGGCGCATAAACTCCCCCAGTTCGTAGCCCAGCATGTCGCAGATTGCCCTGTTCCCCATGACGATTGCCTGTGATTGCGCATCCACCACCAGGATCCCGTCCATGGTGGCATCAAGGATGGCCCTGAAGCGGTGCTCGGACTCTTCCAAGGCTTGGGTCGCCTGCTTGCGCTCGGTGATGTCGCGCACAATGTTCAGAAAATAAGTTTTTTCGAGGGTGACGGTTCCTATGTTGACCTCCACCGGGAAGATGGCGCCATCCTTGCGCCGATGCGTGGTTTCAAAACGTGCGGAACCCGATTCCTTCAAATGCTCATTGACCATGACTACAGAATCCGTGTCCATATCGGGATCGATATCCTGAATTTTCATGGTCAGCAACTCTTCCCGGCTGTAGCCCAGTTCACGGCAGGCGGTCTCGTTGACATCGAGAAATCGCAACGTCACCGGATCGATCACTTCGATGGCGTCGCTGGAATTGTCCAGCAGTTTGCGAAACAGGCTGAGGTCGTCATTGGCCTTTCGTAGCGCCTCTGCCGCCAGTGTGTCCTCGGTGATGTCCTGCCACATCCCCACCAGATAATCCGGAGTATCGTCCTCAAGCCTTACCCGTCGCAGGGAATCCCGGAGCCACAGATAATTGCCGTCGGCTTTCCGCCAGCGGTATTCTATGACATGCCGACCTTTTTCCATCAGCAATTCCATCTCGCCGGAGATCCTCGGGACGTCGTCGGGATGGATGTGGGAATACCATAAATCGGGTTGGTCCATAAAATTCCCGGCGGTATAACCGGTGAAGGAGACCACGTTTTGTGACATGTACGCCACCGCGTAATCGCCTCCCGCAGCGCACCGGTAAACCGCGATCGGTAACGAATCCAACAGGACCGATAGTTGTTCGTTGGCTGAGTGGAGTTC
>JBAPTR010000338.1:0-6377 GCA_049282265.1 Desulfatiglandaceae bacterium
CCCAGTAACCGAATCGCGAGGTTCTAATTCGAAGGAATAAACCACTGGCATGCCAGTGGTTTATTCCTTCGAATTAGCTATTCTACTGCGTACCATGTACTATCTCTCTACCTAACCCGATCGTTTCAGCTTATGCTCCGATTCGGGTCTTACCAGAGTCTTTACCTGATGACCCCGGTCAAAGGGGGGCGAGACCACGTGATTGCCGACAAATCCTGTGCCTCCGGTGATGAATACCTTCATGATTGACTCCTGCCCCCATTGGAGATGTGGACATACCTGATGGGCCGTAATGCCAACAGGGACATGAGAGCGCTTATCACGGCAATACCTGTGGCGCTGCCCAGGTCCACAATCGCCAGTGCTATCCCTTCGTCCCTCACTGACCCATCTCTGAACGACCGCCACTACCGGGACCCAGCAGGTCGAGTGACCGACCCCTGCCAGCGCGAAGAAAAGGCTTGCATGGATAATCGTGGTAGAAAATGACATGAGCGCGCTACCCGTCCCCAGGATTACGACGAAAAGAGTGAGAAGCACCCGTGTATCGGATCTGTCGGCAAGCAGGCCGAGCAAGGGAGCAAAGACGGTATAGGCGATAAAATAGGATGAATAAATAATTCCCGCCCCGGTCATTGAAATGCCGAGGGATGGAATCATCAGAGGTAGGAGGAGCCCATAGGCATTCCTGATAGCGAAAGCCACAAATCCCGTGAAAAATCCGGCAACAATAATGGCGACGGCCCGTTTACTCATGGGCGGGCATCCTCATTGTTTCATGATAATATTCTTAAAAGCCTCCAATCTCGTGATGACGCCGGTATTCGCATGCTGTTCGTCAAACTCGAGAATGAGGCTTGCCTTATCGCCCATTATGAGCCGGTAATACCGCTCAAGGAGTCCGTCGGTATCACAATTCAGATTAGTCAAATGAATACCGAAGATATTAGACTGTGACGCTACAAATCCTGCAATTTGCAAAATTTCAGTCCCCGCACTCCCGAACACTGATGGTACACTCGGCAGGTCTATGACCGAAAGATCGATGTAATCCATGGGAATCGCTTTAGCACCAATCCGTGCAAGGTTTGCCCACAGGTTGAGATTCAATCGATCATCATGGAGTGTATAGGGTCGTCCCGTAACAATCACCAATGGTTCACCTTCAGAATGTCCTGAAATAATCTTGTGACCTTTTTCGTGGAGCTCCTTTCTATACCCGTCCTGCCTCTTGAGTGCATGGTATACGGCGGCTTTGACCATACCTTTATCAACCCTCAACTCAGCGCCCATCTGCTGAAAAAGTTCTGAGGCAAGGGTGTTCGCGCCGGATTTAAAATGTACCACAGGGCTGAGGATTGATTCCCCTTCCATGCCGAATACCATTTTTGTCAGATAGGGACTGCCCTGAATAAGATAGCAGCAGGAACCTGACTCACGCCTTCCGGTGGTGGGCATAGTTATAAGACTCGGTAGAAAAATATACCTCGTTTTTCCGATGATCTTCTTTACATGGGATAGAGATATCTTTAGCGGAATGCATTCATACGCCCCCGTTGCCTCATCAGGGTCCACATGGTGATTCACTCTGCCGTCGGTGGGCGGGGTCATGACGAGTCTCAATCCGAGACAATCGAAAAAATACGCCCAGAAAATACAGGTTTGATGTCCATATAAGGCGCTCTGCATTCCCACCGTGGGTCGACCCTCGATCTCCATCAAAGGGCTCCCACTGAGTTCCGTAACCACCCCCTTTCTGTATCTTGACAATGTTTCCCGGAGGAAATCGACGCCGTTCTCTTCCGGCGTATGATAGTGTGTTGTTTCGAACCGACCACACTCGCTTCCCCACACACTCAGACGACCATTAAAATGATATATCTTTAACTCGCATTCGTTATCGCAGTCAGGATCCGCATGACAGGTTTTCTCTTCGTACTTCACTCCTTTATAAGTGATACTGTCCAGGCCTCCGAAGGCACTTTTTATTTTTTTCTTTCGGTGCAACTCTTCATAGACACTTATGGCGGAACCGAATGCTCCCAGCACTTCACGGTGGGGCGGTACGATGATGGCTTGGTTGAGAATATTTTCAAATGCCGCCACCATGCCCCTGTTCAGGGAAGCCCCCCCTAACAGCATGATTCTCTTTCCGAGTGCTCTCTTCTCTACGACACGGTTTAAATAATTACGTACAACGGCATAGCATAGTCCGGCAATGAGATCGTTCAAGGCGGCGCCGTTATGATAATGTGACATAAGATCTGTTTCAATGATTACCGAGCATTGATCTTTCAAGGAGACGGGGATGTTTGAAGAAAGCGCAATCTCTTCGAACTCCTGGACGATATTGATGCCGTATTTGTCGGCAAATTCCTCCAGGAAACTACCGGTACCGGCGGCACACAGTTTGTTCATGGTAAAATCAACGGGGTGCCCGTTTGCCAGACGTATAAATTTTGAGTCCTGCCCGCCGATCTCAAAGATAGTATCAACACGCGGGTCTATCGCCGCGGCACCCGTCGCGTGTGCCGTTATTTCGTCCACCACTCGATGGGCATTAACAAATGAACCTATAATCTCACGTCCGGATCCCGTTGTGGCAATACCCGCAATTTCCACATGAGGTCCCAGATCCTTACGTACCCCCTCAAATAAACGGCAAACCATCTTTATGGGGTTTCCCCTTGTTGGGAGATAGAGTTTGTGAACAATTTTTTTTTGATCGTCTATCAGGACATGCTTGGTGGTTGTCGAACCGATATCAATGCCCATATAGGTCTTTTTCCCCTTGCCGTATGGGGACACAATAAATTCACAGGGTTCCGGAAACTTGGTTTTTTTCAAAGCCAAGCGAGGACCTGCGACCTTGGATTCTTTTCCGGGATCCCTAAATAGTCTCTGCCTGGGCAGCCTCGTATCTCCCCTCAGGCAGGCTTCCCGAGAGAGGAGCGCAGCGCCCAACGCACCCAATGAAGTGGAGAAATCAGGAACGATCAGATCCGGGATATATTGTCTGAAGGCCTTTACAAGGAGACTGTTCAGGGATTGCCCGCCAATAAAGAGGACCGGACCTTCAATCGCACCATTTTCTATCAGGGGACTGATAAATCTCCTTACGATCCCCAGGTGAAGACCATAGATTATGTCCTCCGTTTTCACACCGGAGTTCCGAAGGTGTGTGATATCGGACTTCGTAAATACGGCACACCGGCAGGATAGTTTTGCGGGGTTTTTACTCTTTTCTCCAAGGGTGATGAATTCTGAAAGGGCCTTCTCTATCTCCCACTGAGAAGTAATTTCTCTCCTGGTGAGGTCTGCTCCGCAGAAACCCTCAGCCTGTTGATCTATAAATGAGCCCGACGCCCTCGCACAGAGGCCGGTATCATTTAAATGATCAGGTTTCCACCAATCGATATTGAGGCTATCTGATTCCCTCCGGGATCCGGCATGAATAATGAGGGATTCACGTCCGCCCATGCTGATGATTGTCTTTACTTTCGGCTCCACATGGGCGGCGCCCAGGGACTGGACCGGTATGCCGCGCCCGTAGAGCGATCCTGACCGGATAGCTGACGTTTCTCCCCGGCTCCCCGTGTAGGCCACAGCCGTAATTTTCCCCTTGCCGATTATCCCGGAGAGCCCTTCAATGAGTGAAGAGTGGAGGACTTCTATATTGCCGAAATGTCGTGTATAGGGATACTCATGGAGAATCCGCTTTCTTTCATCAATAACAACACAATTCAGGCTGGTGAACCCGATATCAATACCGACGAAACACTGTTGTGAATCAAACGTCGAATAACCGGTCGACGGAAGCATCTATCCTGTCTCTCAATAGACAATTGCTTTATAGATTTTACAGAGTCCGGTCTTTAACGGCCATCCACCGCTATATTTGTTACAGACTTCCGGATCATCATCAAGGAGCACATTGATGTTTGATTCCCAAACTCCATGCAGCCACGGCTCTTCCCCAGGTAGTTCCGGGAACCACCAGCCATGCTCCGCGTGGACAACCCGCGGGTCCATCCCATCGAAGTAGGTGCATTTCATCTTTACACGGCCGTTTTTTGACTGGATCCATACCCAGTCTCCGTCATCAATCCCCAGTTTTCTCGCCGTTTCAGGGTGAACCTGCACGAGCGGATGGGGATGATGTTTGCGGATCGGGTGTACCTGCCGATGCTCCGAATGAAACATCCACTGGAATCTTCCTCCCGTTAACAACATGAGCGGGTATTCTTTGGCGAGCTCAGGTGTGCTGATAAAATTCGCATGTGATTCTTCATAACGGGGCAAGGGGTCATACCCCAGATCGGCAAAAATAGTAGAAGAAAGCTCCAGTTTCCCGGTGGGTGTCCCAAAGCCCATGGTCTCATGTTTCTTCTCCGCTACTTCGGGGTTATAATTACCGCCTTTGGCTATGAACTCTTTAAAAGTCATTCCCATGGGTGTAAGCCGGTAGTCATAGCTTTCTTCAAGGGTTTTCCACGGCCAGTGCTCCTCGAAGCCCAGCCTGACGGATATCTCTCTGAATATTTCGAAATCATTCTTACGGTCGAATTCCCCTTCTATCGCGGCAGGAAGGGCCTGCTCCCCGGCCCGTATGGGTGCGTCAATGCCTCCGCCCTGGCTGTAAAGGAAGGGTCTCTCTATCCAGGATGCCGTGGGCAAGACGTAGTCTGCTATCTCCGCGGAAGGCGTCAACCAGTAGTCCTGAACCACATAGAGGTCTAATGATTTAAGCGCCTTGTAGACCAGTTTGGTGTTCGGCTGTGTAACCATCGGGTTACTCGCTATCGTCAGGCAGGCCTTGACGGGATAGGGTTTCCCCGTGATCATCGTCCGCAGCATCGTCGGTAGATGGGCTACCACATCACATCCCGGCTGCCCGCACGCCTTGCCCCACACCCTCTTGGTGTGCGGTTCCATTGCGTCCCAACCCGGCCACGCGAGGAGTTTGAATCTGTCGGCACCGAGCTGCTTTGCCTTCTGCTCCGGCGTAATGATATCCGTAGCGGACATCTCGGCACAATCGATTATCTCGGGCGGGCCCCCGATCATGTTTCCGCCCGTGATATCGATATTGCCGGTTATTGCGATGAGGATCGTTTTCGCATGAATCGCCTCGATACAATTTTGCAACTGCTCCTGGCCCATACCATTTAAGGCAAAACCGGGTTTTGTTGTCGCGTATGTCCTGGCGGCCCGCCGTATTTCCTCCGCTTTCAACCACGTGGTTTCCTCTACATTTTCAGGTGTGTACTCTTTCGCCCGCTCCACAAGCTCATCGAATCCATAGCAATATTTTTCCACGAATTCTTTATCATAGAGCTCTTCCTCAATCACCACATTGATCATTGCCATGAGGAGCGCCGTGTCCGAACCAGGCCTCAATTGCAGATATTGATCAGCGATCTCAGCGGTCTCCGTCCGTCGCGGATCGGCGACGATGATCTTGACCCCCATCCTTTTTCCCTCCCGCATCATCTTCCACAATCGCATCACCGAATTAGACGGATTGATTCCTAGTACTAATATGCATCCTTTATCATCGTCAACAGTCCATTCCGGAAACACAGTGGATCTATGACGGGGGGTCCATCCACACATTGCCTTTGCCGTTACACAGCAGGGGCTGTAACAGATATTGCTCTGACCGCCGTAATTGGGAGACCCCATGACGTTAAAAAACCTGGCTATAAACTCCTCATTGGTTCTCTGGGTGCCACGCGTTCCGGCAACGGCCTCAGGCCCATAAGTATCTATTATTTTTATAAGTTTATCCGAAATCTCATCGAATGCCTGGTCCCAGCCTATCTTCTTCCATTTTCCTTCCCCTCTTTCTCCAGCGCGTTTAAGGGGAAAACAGAGATGGTCCGGGTGATAAAGCCAGTCCTTTATGGTCAGGAAGCTCCGCAGGCACCCCTTGGTGGGGGGAAATATGGATGCCCTGTGGGGGTCGGCTGGGGCCTCTTCCATCTTTGTCAAACGGCCGTTTTCACTATGAACTAATACCTGACACCTAGCATGGCACATCTCACATACAGCGAGTTTGATGCTTGGATCACTTTGCTTCATAAGCCTTTACCTCCGTATTCTGATTTTCACGTATAAGGATGATACTTGTACAAATTAGCAACAGAAAATGGATCTGTCTGAGCTTCTAAAAATGATTGGTAACGTTCAAAACGTGTTCGCATGGGGACAATTTGATTGATCGGAATTGGATATCAAAATGGCTTTAATCCCAATTTTCTCTCATATTGGTAGCCCAGTTCCTGTGATATTTTTGTAGTGGCTTCAATGACTTTATCTTTCACGGTATTGATCTTTTTTTTATCCATTCGGGTTGAGGGCCCTGCTACAACCAA
>JBAPTR010000339.1:0-2150 GCA_049282265.1 Desulfatiglandaceae bacterium
AGGTTGGGATATTCCCCGACCAATATTTTCTGAAGCGATCCCAAATCGGAAGGGTTGAGAAGCTGCAAGTGCACATGATTCGATCCCCTCGATTCAGTTGGACCCATGGTGATGCCTCTTTCCTTCAGGTTTTGTCTCAGATCCGTTATATTCAGCTCCAGACGGGTCTGCACCGCCTGGGGCAGGTTGACCTTTAATATAAGGCTCATACCCCCCTGAAGGTCCAGACCCAGACGCATTCCGTCGGATGCTAAAATTTTGGCCAGCCCGTCCGGCAGATGTTTGATGAATGAAGGCAGCGAAAAAAAGATGGCTAAGATCGTGAGAACGACCAGAAATATAAATTTGCGATAAATTGTCTTCAACCCGGCAGTCCTTTGTTTTTGGTCAAAAGGTGGGTATAATGAAAACGCTCCTCGCTGTCGGCACTTTGCAGAGTGGACCGAAAGATTTCTTCGGCCGCTTCGGGCGGGGCAAAGACAGTATATCTATTCCTAATAATAGAGGTGCTTTGAATTGTCAATTGCTATTTTTGCCCAAAATCCACCGCCTATGTTTTAGTCTGCATCACTTAAAGGCTCAGCGGTGGCTATTTTAAGAAAAATCAGAGCCGGCGGGAAATCGGTGGAAAAGGGTCTTTCGGCTTTTCAGCGATAAGACAGATTGATGATTCCCCAAAATAGCCCCGGAGATCGAATGGGTGGCACCCGTAAAGATGGTTTGGATTGGTATAGTGTAATTTGTTTTTGCGCATATCGGCCTCCTTTTCTCCTTTCCCGATGACTCCTTGTAGGATGCGTCCTTTTTTATTTACGGTACATTTATGTGAAAGACGGCTTCCTTGCCGTTCGCCACGACCGTTACAGCATAGGTCCCGTGGGGCAGCACCACATTGTTTCCATAATGCGTCGTTTCTGAACCTTTCCCGATGACTTGCATAATAACGACGGGAACTTGCGTTGCAATGCCCTGCAACTTCCCCTCCTCGACAGGCTGGTACTTCATAATGACTTTCGCATCGGTGAGAGCCTTGCCGGTTTGTGCTTCGAATACATGCACAATAAGATGGCAGTTAGGGTGCGGCTGCGCATCCGGAGCTAACGGTTTTTCTCCGCCCACGATCAACATGCCTTCCAAGGCAGGATTGGCTCTGACTTGGTCGGCCGTATAAAACGGCTCTGCCGGCATCACATGCAGTTCAATACGAAGACCATCCGCGGTGGCGGACTTCATAATATTGGCAGCCCTAGATGGCAAGACGCCAATCCCCAAAGAGAAGAGCACTGCAAGAACTAACTGTGCTGATTTTCTGGTCATTATGTACCTCCCTGTTTTTGTGTCTATGTGTAATGCTCTGTCGACCATTGCTCCCGATGCGCCGGCGTGAGCTCACGCTTCAGTGCGGTTTCGTATGAAGACTTTATCGTTGCTCAGCATGCCACGCTGTTAAATAAGGTATTGTCTTGAAGGGCTTTTCATGGTGTATTAGGGATCTCGATTTTCTTTTTAGATAACCGTCAATAAAAAGTTTGCATTCATGATACATCTTTTAAATGTCCGGAAAGTGTTTAATGCCGGAAAACCCAATGAATTTTCAGCCATTCAGGGAATAAACCTGAAGATCGTTCCCCAAAACGTCACCGTTTTCATGGGCCCCAGCGGTTCGGGAAAAACGACCCTTTTGAGCCTGATCGGCTGCATGGCCAGACCCACCGCCGGTCGCATCTACCTGATGGAAAAAGAGCTGACCAGCCTTCCTGAAAGATTTCTGACTGAAGTCCGGAGAAAAACTTTCGGATTTATTTTCCAGCAATTCAATCTGGTAAAAGGCATCTCGGTCCTGGAGAATGTGATGCTTCCCGCCTACCCCTTCGGCGAGCCCCGAACATCTTTGAAAAAACGGGCAACGGACCTTCTCGAGCTGTTGAACATTGGAGAAAAGGCAGGAACCAAGATCGAATGGATCTCCGGGGGCCAGGCCCAGCGGGTGGCCGTCGCCAGAGCGTTGATCAACAACCCGGCCGTCGTCATTGCCGACGAGCCCACCGCGCATTTGGACACCACGCTGTCTTTGGAACTGGTGAACATTCTGGGCAGGCTCAAAGACGACGGAAAAACCGTGCTCATCGCCAGCCACGACCCCCTCGTCT
>JBAPTR010000340.1:0-1819 GCA_049282265.1 Desulfatiglandaceae bacterium
GCTCTGAGGCCCACCTCCTTCAGATCCTCTTCCGACCAGGGTTTCCCGAACAGCGCCGAAAGGGTGTCCGTGATCATTTCGTCACTGTAGACGGGCGTAAAGCTGCATAAAATCATGGAGTCGCGAATGATACGGGATATGGCCATTTTTTTCACATACTCGCCCTTGCCTTTGACCTCCAGCCTGGAGTTGTCGTAAACCTCCGTCCTTGCGGGCAGCCCATACCCATGGTGGCACCCGCCCCTGTTGTCTATGGCAAACTGAAGGGCCTGCCCGTTGAGGCCCCGGCACTCATATCCTCCGAGTTCCATGCCCTTGACGTGCATGGCAAAGCCTTCCGACCCCTTGATCTCCCGGGACAGACGCCGGGATCCTTCCGCGACCCGGTTCCCGAACCCTTCCCGTGCGGCCATCTGCTTCAGAAGGGCAACCATCGCCTCGTCATTGCCGAAACGCAGTTCAAGTCCCCCCGTATCCTTTCGGTTGATGAGCCCTTTTTCGAAGCATTCCATGGCAAACCCGATAGTGACTCCCGCCGTCATGGTGTCGACACCGTATTCATCACAGATCTGGCTGGCGGCCACGATCGCCTCCATTTTGTCTACCCCGCATGTCGTTCCAAAGGCGTAAACCGTTTCCCACTCGAAATCGCTCCTCGCCCCTTTATAGGGGCCCTCCTTTACTTCAACCTCACGGCATCCGGGAGAAGGGCAGAAAGGCCCGCAGGCCCTTCCCTTCTCCGGCCAACCCATGGGGGTGGTGGATTTGTCTATCCCGCGCCAGCCTTCAAACCGGCCCGTCTGCCAGTTTCGCGTTGGGAGAAGTCCCAGAGCATCCATTTTCTCCAGGTCCGAGGCCGTCTCATACTGACGCCACCATTGGGCCCACTCCCTGAAATCGGTCTTGAGCAGCCGGGCGATCTCTTTTTTCATCGCCGCCAGTGCCGTCTCATCACCCGCTTTGACTTCCCCGTCCCCGGTCACGACCATTCCCTTGAGGTTTTTAGACCCCATGACCCCGCCGGCGCCCCCCCTGCCGAAACACCGGTAAAGGGGCCCTTCCGTAAACAGGGCCGCGTATCGGTTCAGGTGCTCCCCGGCAGGACCGATTCCGACGGTGGCCGATGTTAGGGGGGACAGGCCTGCCAGCATAAGCTTCTGTGCCGCCGCCGTCTCCAGCCCCCACAACGGGCCGGCGTCCTTGAATTGGACCTTTCGGTTGTCAATCCGGAGATAAACGGGGGATTCGGCAATACCTTCGATGTCTATGGCCCAGAGCCCGGCTTTTCTCATCTGGTGGGCCAGAACCCCGCTCGCTATGGAATAGAGATAGATTCCGGTCAGGGGTGACTTGGTGTTGACGTTCACCTTCGAGGAATAGGGCAACCCGGTCCCGGCGGCCGGGCCGGCGGTAAAGATGACGTGGTTCTCAGCGCCAAAGGGATCCGCCTTCGGCGGCACGGATCTGCAAAGGAGGTATGCGCCAAGCCCCCTTCCCCCGACGGTTTTCCTGATGACGTCATGCGGGATCTCTTCAACGTGACAGGACCTGTTCGACAGGTCGATCTTGAGTATGAGTTCTCCCATGATCTAAATGAACCCCTTTCCTATTGACGGCCGTGTTTTTCTTCTTCGATGTCTTCACGGGACCCTATGTTAATTCCCATCCCTTGTTTCTCCTCAAGAACTACGAAAGACTTGATGAAGAGAAAAAGGATCGCGCCCAGAGGCTGCTTGATGCCAATACACCATTCTTGCCATGCGCGCTAAGAAGGAACAACCGAGAGACTTCTGGGAAAAGGACTCTATCGAAGAAGCCC
>JBAPTR010000341.1:0-31210 GCA_049282265.1 Desulfatiglandaceae bacterium
CATGTGGAGATTCGCGCCCCGGCGTATCCCTGGCAAAATGTGCGCAAGGTGGGTGAAGATATCGTGAATACCGAGTTGCTGTTTCCACAAGATCACGAGATTCGAGCCTATGACCTGGGGGCACTCATCAGTGCCGGGGTCTATGCATTGAAGGTGTGGCGCCGTCCAAAAGTCGCCGTCATCCCGACGGGTTCGGAGATCGTCTCCCATCGCGATCCTGAAGCCATGGCATCTCCCGGAAAGGGACAGATCATAGATTCCAATTCTTTGATACTCGCAGGCTTGGTACGGAAAAGCGGTGGCGATCCGGTGCGGTATCCCATTGTTCCCGATGATAAAGAGGCTATCAAAAGGACATTGAAAGAGGCCGTGGCCTCGGATTGCGATGTGGTGATGATCAATGCCGGTTCCTCGGCGGGAAGCCGGGACTTCACGGTTCACGTTATAGGGGAAATGGGGGAAGTGCTCGTTCATGGAATAGCCATGATGCCCGGTAAGCCCACCATCCTTGCCAGCGTGAACGGCAAGCCCGTCATCGGTAATCCGGGTTATCCCGTGTCATCCACGCTTTCCTTCACGCAATTTGTGGAACCCCTGCTTCAGAATCTGCAGGGGGTTTGTGCCCCGCCCCCTGAAACGATTGATGTAAGACCGGCGAGAGATATCCCGTCCAAGCTGGGACTTGAAGAATTTCTACGTGTTCATATCGGCAAGGTGGGGGAGGGTTATGTGGCCGTTCCCCTGCAGAGGGCCGCGGGCTCCATTACCACGCTCACCAGGGCAGAGGGGATTGTCCGGATCCCTGCCAATTCCGAGGGGGTCTCCCAGAGCGAAACAATCGAGGCCGAACTTCTGGTTTCCAGGGAAGACATACTGAACACGTTGGTCATTATCGGAAGTCATGACATGACCATTGATATCCTGGCGGACGAGATCAGAAAAAAAGGCAGGAATTTTCGAGTCTCTTCGGGGAACGTGGGGAGTCTGGGTGGATTGATGGCCCTGAGAAAGGGGATTTGCCACATGTCGGGATCTCACCTGCTTGACATCCGGACGGGACAGTATAATATCTCTTATATCGAAAAATATCTCAAAGGGAGACGGCTGAGCGTATTCAACCTGGCTCTGAGAAGTCAGGGCCTCATGGTGGCCAGGGGAAACCCGAAGGGGATTAACACCATCGAAGACCTCACCCGGAAAGATGTCTTGTTTGTGAACAGGCAGGCAGGATCCGGTACCAGGGTGCTGCTGGATTACAAACTGGCACAACTTGGGATCGACAACGCGACCATCCCGGGATATGATCAGGAAGAGTTTACCCATATGGCCGTGGCCGTGGACGTCTTGAGCGGCATTGCGGATTGCGGGATGGGAATCTTTGCCGCGGCAAGGGCCCTGGAGCTTGACTTTGTTCCCTTGGAATGGGAACAATATGACCTTGTCATCCCCAACGAGATGCTTGATGAGGCCGGTGTGGTGGCCGCTTTGGAGACGATTCGAACCGGAGAATTTCGTGAACGGGTTCTGGCACTCGGTGGTTACGATCCCTCAAAGAGTGGAGAGCTTTGGAAAGAGGTTGGCTAACCGGAAAAATTAGGGCCTTCCGGCGAGACAGGAGAAGAAACCGTGTCCCTCAGAATAAAATCAAGACAATGGATTGTGGATGAAAACGATCACATCATTATTGGGGAGGGAAGAAAGGAAATCTTTGAACGTATCGAGCAGACAGGCTCGATCAATCAGGCCGCAAAGGTCATGAGGATGTCCTACAAGGGGGTCTGGAGTAAAATAAAGGCCACCGAAGAATCTCTGAATATCAAGCTGGTCCATGCGGACAGGAAGAAAGGGTCTCGTTTGACCAGGGAAGGCAAAGAACTCCTTGAGAAATACCGTCAACTGAAAGAGGCCTGTTTGAAGGAAGACAACGAGATTTTCAACGAGATTTTCGGAGATTTAGGAAGCAGGAAATCCTGAGTTTCCGCTTCCGTGAGTAAAAAGTCCTGGGGACTGGACTTTTTAGAATTCTATCACTAAGGAAAGAAGAACCGGGAGACGATGAATAGATTACCCTCAAGGGTTCGAATACCACTGGTGGCCATCGTGGGAAATTCAGGGACAGGAAAGACGACGGTGATTACGCGGTTGATTCCCGAGCTGAAAAGGCGAGGCTTCAGGGTGGGAACCATCAAACACGATGTGCACGGCTTCGAGATAGATAAACCGGGGAAAGACAGCTGGCGGCACAAAGACGCCGGCGCCACCATGGTTCTGCTCTCTTCACCCCGTCAGATGGCCATGGTCAGAGACGTGGATCACGATTCGAAGCTCGACGAACTGGAGACCTATTTTTCCGGTGTGGATATTATCCTGGCCGAAGGATTTAAGCGTAGCGGAGTCCCAAAGCTGGAGGTTTTCAGAATGGAAGTACAGAGGGAGCCCGTCTGTCGGAACGACAAACAGCTCTTGGGCTTGATTACGGATTCTCACACGGATCTGGATGTCCCTCATTTTCCAACTGACGACATCAGGAAAATCATCGATTTTCTGATTGGGTATTTTGATTTGGCTTCCTCCAAAGAGAGAGGACGCATGAATGCTGCATCATGAACAACCGGACTAAGTTGTCTTGAGAAAGGAAAGACTATGCTGCACATACCCTTGGTTTTGCAGAACCCCGTGGGCGCGATCTTTGGCGGCTTCTGGGGGCATGACGTCATGCAGATGATTGTCGATGCGGGCCTGATGGTGAAATTCATCTTGCTGATCCTCTTGGGCTTTTCGGTGGCATGCTGGACGATTATTTTCATCAAATACCGTTTGATTCGTCGTGCAAAACGGGAAACGGAAATCTTTCAGAACCTCTTTCTGCAGACGACGGATTTGAAGAAGATCTACGTCCTTTCAAAAGATCTCAAGTCCAGCCCGGTAGCCCGTCTGTTCAGATCGGGTTACGGTGAGTTCCAGAGAATGAGAAAAATTCAATCGGGATCGGATGGGGATAAGGGCGGGGGGCCGGCAAAGTCACCTGGTGAAATCAGGTCACAGCAGGTCCTGATGGATAATCTTGAGCGATCCCTTCAAAAGGCCATGGTTGACCAGATAGACAGAATGGAGCAAGCCGTGAGTTTCCTTGCCACGACTGGGAATACGGCCCCTTTTATCGGCCTTTTCGGAACGGTTTGGGGCATCATGCAATCCTTCAGGGGCATAGGCCTGAAGGGATCGGCCAGCCTGGCCGTGGTTGCTCCCGGGATTTCCGAGGCGCTGATTGCGACGGCAGCCGGCCTGGCTGCCGCGATTCCGGCCGTGGTGGCCTTCAACTACTTCTCGCAGAAGATTTCAAGATTCAGCGCCGAGATGGATATTTTCAGATCGGATTTCCTGAGTACGGTGGAGCGTCAGTTTTTTAGAAAAACAGGGTGATTTCAGAGCAGGGCAGGCATAGAACATGCAGACAGGTAACCATCGAAAAGGATTCATGTCGGATATCAACGTGACCCCTCTCGTTGACGTCATGCTGGTTCTCTTGATTATTTTCATGGTGACAGCGCCCATGATGATGCAAGGCGTCAGTGTGAATCTCCCAAAGACGACCACCAGGTACATGAAGACCAAAGATGAACCGTTGCTCCTGACCATCAACAAGAAGCAGGAGGTCTTCCTGGAGAATAAGAAGATCGGTATGAAGAATCTGGAGAACAAGATCAGAAAGATTTTTGAAAACAGGCTTCACAAGGAGATCCTCCTGAGGGCGGACAAGGACGTCCCCTATGGTCTTGTTGTCCAGGTCATGGCCAGCGTAAAGCGGGCGGGCGTCAGCAAGCTGGGAATGGTCACCGAGCCCCTGGAGTGATGCCTGTGGATGCTCTGTGGAACGAGACACCCCTGTATCGATCAAATGAGAACCATTGGGGAAAGATGTTTCTTGCCTCGGTGATTTTCCATGTGGCCCTTTTTTCATTGGTGTTTCTCATCCCGGAGGCGATGCCTACCAGGAGATTGCAAGGAACGATATACGAGGTCAGTCTAGTGGAAGCGCCCGCGAGAAAGACATCCAAGGCCGGCGTATCCGTGGTTTCAAAGAAAGGAAAGCCCGTCAAGCGCGTTTCAAAGGTCAAGCCGGCAAAGCCGGTGAAACTGTTGGAACGGCAGACAACAAAGGAAAAGCCCGTGGTCATTGCGAAACGGGTCGTTAAAAAGAGGCCCGTCAAGTCTGCAAAACTCAGAAAATCTCCTTCCAAGCTCATCGATCAGGCTGTTTCAAGGATTGAAAAAAAGGTGGAGAACAGGGAGGCAGATCCCCTTAATCAGGCCATTGCCAGGATAGAGAGCCGGGTCAAGAGCGAGTCGGGGCAGGCAGGCCCCTCAGGAGGGCCGCAAACCGGCATTGCCATACAGATTTACAAGGTGGAGGTAGAGACGGTGATCAAGGGCAACTGGGCCTACCCCGCCGCCTTTATGGACCCAGGAAAATGGAAGAATCTCGCGGCAGTTGTTATCATCAGGGTAAGCAGGGACGGGAGCATTCTGGATTCCCGTTTTGAGAAGAGGTCGGGCAATGCGGGTTTTGACGAGTCCGTGCAAAAGGCCATAGAGCGCTCAAACCCCCTACCGCCGTTCCCCGAGGGATATATGAAGACCTATGATGAGATCGAAATCAACTTCAACCTTCGAGAACTCAAGGAAAACTAGATCGCTATTGATCCAGTTCTACAAAAGGTTCTGATTATTAAAATAAAAGAGGCTGAAAAGAATATGAAATGTTGTGTGGGAAACAAAATGCCTTTCCGTGTGGCCTGTGGCGCTGTGATGCTGTTCCTGACCTTTTTTTCCCTCTCGGGGGAGGCTCATAGCCGTCTGTATATTGATATCAATGCGCCTTCTATGCGAAAATTCAAGGTTGCCATCCCGGATTTCAGAAACTTGAGTAAGGGAAACGGGTGTCCTGAATTCTCCTCCAAGCTGCCGGCGGTCATGGCCAACGACCTGGACCTGAGCGGTTTTTTCAGCCCCATGGACAAATCAGCCTTTATTGAAGAGTCCCCCGCCTTGATGAGGGAAGATATCCGTTTCAAGAACTGGTCCGTCATTGGGGCTGAGCTTCTCGTGACGGGAGGCTACACATGCATAGGAAACAGTGTGGAGGTGGAGGTCAGGCTGTTTGATGTGATTTGGGGCAAGCAGATATTGGGAAAAAGGGCCCTGGGGAGCATAAAGGATTACCGTCTGGTCATGCACCGGCTCGGTAATGACATCATTCAACTTCTCACGGGACATGGCGGCATCTTCCTCACAAAACTCGCTTTTGTGGGAAATGCAACAGGACACAAGGAGATCTATACTTCCGATTTCGATGGCTTCCAACCCAGAAGAATCACCTCAGACAGAAGTATTGACTTGCTGCCGCGCTGGTCTCCCGACGGAAAAAGCCTCCTTTACAATTCCTATAAAGACGGCGGTCCCATGCTCTATGTGAGGAACCTGCAGGATGGGAGCGTGCGACGCGTTTCGGGGCGAAAGGGACTTAACATAGGCGCGGCCTGGATGCCCGATGGGAAAAGACTGGCCTTGACCCTGAGTCAGAAGGGAAATCCTGATATCTATCTGATCAATCTGAAAGGGAAGCGTCTCAGGAGACTGACCCGTTACTGGGGTATCGACGTATCGCCCGCCTTTTCGCCGGACGGGAAAAAGATGGCTTTTGTCTCCAACCGGTCCGGATATCCCCAGATCTACATCCTGGATCTGGAAAAGGGGACCGAAGGTCGACTAACCTTTGAAGGCAAATACAACACCTCGCCGTCCTGGTCCTCTCTGGGCCGCATTGCATACACCTCAAAGGACAGAGGGCTCTACAATATAGTGACCATCGATCCTGAAGGCGGAGATGTACGACAACTCACAGAGAATCAGGGCAATAACGAAGATCCCTGCTGGTCGCCTGACGGACACTATCTCGTTTTCAGTTCCGACCGGGAAGGGCAATACCACCTCTACCTGATGACTGCGAACGGCCAGAGCCAGCGCAGAATCACCTTCATGAAAGGAGACCAGACCGCCCCTTCCTGGTCGCCCTGACCCGCCCCTTGCCGGGTCGCGCCGGATGGGGAATTTTCGGTCTTGAAATATGTTTTCTCGCATGTTAGAAGTAATAGCAGCACATTTTTTCTTGCAAAAGGGTTGCCCATGAGGGTAAATAGATTTCTGATATACATTATTTCGGTTGGAAACTTTGTATTTGAGCTATCAAGAAAGGCTAAATTCCAAATTCAAAATCTTAACCCGGGAGAAAGGAGCATAAGATGAAAAAGATAATGACCGTCTTGTTTGCTTTGGCATTTGTGGGGGCGTCATTGATTTTTGTGTCAGGCTGCGCAAAAAAACAGATGCAGGTATCTGAAGGTGTTCAGCCGACAGTCCAGGAAACAAAACCAGCGGAGGAATCGGTTTCCGAATCCACAAAGGCAGCCGCTGAGGAAGCCAGGCAGAAAGCTGCAGCCGAGGCGGAAGCGGCCCGTCGTGCCGAAGCTGAGCGCCAGGCAAAGCTGAAGGCCGTGGAGGAGGCCCAGAGAGCGCTTGATCAAAAGAATGCCTTTGAGGACGAAAGAATCCACTTTGCCTTTGACAAGGCCGATCTGACATCAGAGTCTCAGATGATCTTGAAGAAAAAGGCGGACTGGCTGAATCAACATCCCGAATACTCAGTGCGAATCGAAGGCAATTGCGACGAGCGGGGCACAGCCGAATACAACCTCGCCCTGGGTCAAAGACGCGCCAGCGCCGCGGAGAAATTTCTCGCAACACTGGGCATTGCGGAAAACCGGCTTTCTACCGTCAGCTACGGTGAAGAAAGACCCATTGATCCGGCTCATAACGAAGCTGCCTGGGCACTGAACAGGCGTGATGACTTCAAGCTTATCAAATAATATCCTGCCCTTTACAGGACTTCCGTCCCATGGGCAAAAATCATTTGGTAGACCTTTAAGGAAAGAAGCCGGCCCGCCTAGGGTCGGCTTTGTTCTCCGGGAGGATGCTCAAAAATGAGAGAATTTGCGCCTGCCTACAGGACTCACATCCCCATTTTCTGGTGGCTTTTCGGTCTCCTGTTTTCTCTGTCATCCTGTGTGACTGTTGCCACGGATCAGGATATTATGCGCTTGAATGATCAGGTCGGACTCTTGAACAACAGGGTGACTGCATTTCAGAACACCCTGGCCAATCGTGAGGCCTCCATGGCCAATCGTGAAGCCTCCCTGAGCAAGACCTTGTCAGGAGACCTTGAAACCAGATTGTCTGCTATCCGAGGCAATCAGGCCCAGGTGGAGGCGGAGATCGACCGGATAAAAGAGGAGCTGGACAGGCTCTCCGGCAGCGTGGAGGAAAGCAGTCATTTGTCCAAACGCGCCATCGAAAGAGACACTTCCCAGGAAGATGCAATGGCTGCATCCATCGCAGATCTGGAAAAGCGTGTCATGGAACTGGAAAAGGGCGCCAAAGAAATGAAGGCATATCTCGGTCTCATGCAAACAGGGGAACGGAAACCGGTCAAGGTGGAACAGCCAAAGCCGGAGGAAAAAAAGATATCCCCCGAAGAGGCCCTGTATGAAAAGACGCTGGCGGCCTACAAATCGGGAGACATGGAAAAGGCCATTGCCGGTTTCAATGATTTCATAAAGGCCTACCCCAAGTCCGACCTGGCGGACAATGCACAGTTCTGGATCGGCGAATGCCGCATGAGCTTGAAGCAGTACGAGCAGGCCATACTGGCTTATCAGAATGTGATCAAGCGTTATCCCAAGGGGAACAAGGTGCCGAATGCCATGCTGCGTCAGGCCCTCGCATTTCAGTCCCTCAAGGACGATACCAGCGCGAAGCTTCTCTTCAAGAAATTGATTCGAAATTACCCACAATCAAACGAGGCGGGGATCGCGAAGAAAAAGCTTGAAATGATGAAGTAGGATTGATGACTTCGCAAGAAAGTTGAGGAGGGCCTGACACTCTTTTTCAGACCCTTTCTAAACACCCCGGAGGCCCGGAGCGTTAGGAAAACCCTCAATGCCCGACAAAAACACTCGATATTTCTACATATCCAATCTTTTGAACATGACTCTCTGATTTTTGAGTTCGTTAGACGCTGATTTATGCCACTTCGCGGCATCCTATAAGAAACGAACTCAATCAATATCATGAGTTCGTCGGAAGTCACATCCTACGCAATCATGCCTCCCCGTGCCTTTCAACGGCCTTTCCCAGGGCCGACATAATATCTCTACGGCCGATCACGCCCACCAGCCTGTCGGGGTTTCCTGAGGCCACCACGGGGAGAATCGCAAAGTCGCCCGATGTTATTTTGTTCAGGGCGGAGAATAGATTCTCCTTCTCTGAAACCGTGACGATTTTATGGGTGGCAATCTCGTCGGCAGTCTTTCCCGATTGCTTTTCCTCCAGCGCCCTGTAAATATCTGAAAGTGAGAGAACGCCACAGAGTTCTTTCTTTTCATTGATGACGGGAAAGGTGCGCAGTTTTCTTTGAGACATTAGCCGCTGTATTTCATCGAGACCCATGGTGGAGGGAATGGTTTTATCAGGAGAGGTCATGGCGTCTTTGACTTCCATGAGCATCAGATGTCTGATTTCCATACCGGTTTCTTTTTTCGGCTCTCCCTTGCCGGTCTTCATTTCCTGAATCCGCTGATTGTAGAACTGGATCACTTCTCGTCTGTCCAGCATCCCCAGCAGAGAAGCGTGATCCTCATCTTTTACCACCGGTATTTGCTGCAGATTTCGAATCGTGACTTTTTTCAGGACTTCATTGAGGTCTTCGGAAGGCGTGGTAAAGATGATATCCGTATTGGCCACGTCTTTCATCCTGACCAGATCGCCGATTTCCTGATCAAAAAGCACGCTGCGAATATCGTTGATGGAAAAGATCCCGGTCAGCTGATTCGCCTCGTTAACCACTGGGAAATATTGAAGCCGGCTGGACTTGAAAATATCGCGAAACTGGGTAAAATTCGTATTCTCGGGTATCAACTGGGCCTTTCGCAGCTTGGGCAGAAGCTCTCTGACACGAATGGCGGCCAGGACATCGACAAAGAAATCCCCCCTGTGTGCATTGGAATCCAGTTTGCCCTGGACCTGTTTGATGTAGATAGTCCATTTTCGGGACAACAGAAAAGCGACGGTGCAAACCAGCATGCTGGGGAGCAGGAGGTGATAAGAGTTGGTCATTTCGCTTACGAAGATGATTGTGGAAATGGGAGCGTTCGAAACAGCCGAAAAAAAACCTGCCATTCCGACAACGACAAATGCGCCCGGATGGGGTACTAACCCGGGCAGGATACCGTGAAAGGCCCTTCCCACCGCACCGCCCAGGGCTCCGCCGATCACGACGGAAGGGCCGAAGACCCCTCCGCTGCCGCCGGAGCCAATGGAAAAGGAGGTGGTGAGTATTTTCCCAAAGGCCAGACTCAGGAGGAAGAGGATTGGCAGCTGGTTGTCCAGTGCCATCTGGGCAAATCCGTATCCGAACGCGAGGGTCTGGGGAAGAAAAAAGCCTATGGCCCCGGTGCAGAGGCCTCCGATGGCCGGTTTGATGTGGTTTGGGATACGGAAGCTCTTGAAGAGATCATGGATGCCGTAGAAGCTTTTCACGTAAAGAAATCCGCCGGCAACGATTACAACGGCCAGTACAGTGTAAGGTCCGAGTTCGATGGGGTTCTGGAACAAGAAATCCTGTGATTCGAAGAGAGAACCCCACCCAAAGACCAGACAGAACACGCAGTAGGCAATTACGGAGGAAATGCCGGCAGGAATGATGACTTCAGATTCGAATTCCGGATCGCGGTAAAGGACTTCCGCGGCAAAAAGTGCCCCGGCAAGGGGGGCTCGGAAGATACTTCCTATGCCGGCGCCTACGCCGGCTGCCAGCATGATCCTTCGTTCACGATCCGGGAGATTCAGCTTCGTGGCCAGGAACGAGCCGAATCCGGCGCCAATTTGCGCAATGGGGCCTTCACGGCCTCCGGACCCCCCCGTGGTGATGGTAATGGCGGACGCAAAGGTCTTGATAAAAGGTATTCGACCCCGGACAAAGCCGCCTTTGTTATGGTAGGCGTCAATGGCCGCGTCGGTGCCGTGCCCTTCTGCTTCCGGGGCGAAAGTGTAGACCAGCCAACCGCTGAAAATGCCTCCCAGGGCGGGCAGGAAAAGCAGTATCCAGCGATTGAAGACCGTCCCGCTCGGTGAGAAGAGGGGAACCTCACCTGCAGGATACGGCGGACGGTATCCGGCCATGAGATCCATGAAAAAATGGCTCCCAAGGCCACAGAGGTAGTGAAAAACGATGGACCCCAGGCCGGCTATCAGGCCGATGAGCACGTAGTAAAAGGCCCATTTGCCCGCCGAGGCAATACGAATCGATGACAACCGATTCTTGAAAAGGGTTGAGAAAATTATCTTCATCTCCTTTTTTTGTTGGCATCCCTTTATAAAGGGGGGGGTGGGTCCTCGTCAAGGAAAACTCTCCTGGCCGGCGATTAAGAGGCCTTCACCAGGATATCCCGATGTTTGGTGCGGGCAGATCAGGGCCGACAGCGCCGGCAGGGGCTGTACCCCTCCCAGAACGCATCGTATTCAGAAGAAAACCTGATACCGTTTGTCTTTGCAATCTTTTTGGCGAAGGGACAGCCGGGGAAATGGAAACGGAACGTCTTTCTGTTCCCGAGATAGATTTTTCCCTTCTTCTTGAGATCCATACGCCAGAGGCCCAGTCCTTTTTCCATGGCGCGGCGTTGCAACAGGAGAAACCGGGCCTGGTGCTTGAGATTCGGGGCTACGGGAAATACATGGGCGAGTCCCTTCCGGAGAAGCAGCTCATTCAACATGGGACCGCCATCCAGAAAGACGTAAGCCAGGAGCCGGCCATAGTGGTCCATACGTTCCCGGTCATATTCAAGAATGACGCGGGCATTTTTCAGTAAATGGATGTTGAATTCTCTGGCTGCAACAGCCATGAATTCGCTCTTCCCGGTCTCATGATCGATCTCAGGGGTGTCTATACCCAGGAACCTTACCGTTTTTCCATTTTCAAGCAGGATGGTGTCTCCGTCATAAACGAATTTGACCTTGAGACCTTTTGAGGCAGCCGGAGAAATGCTCAGAAAAGCTATGGCGAACAGAAGGATTAACGCTCTAAATTTTAAGGCGAATTTTGACATGGGTCGCTTGCTATTGAACGGATGAAATCGAGCTATGGACAGAGCAATAATAACGAAATATTGACAGTTTACATTCTTTTGATTACTATAACAAATTATATATTGACTTTAAGGCCTTTGGGCATTAACGTTATAAACAATGAGCGATTCATGTTAATGATTGCATGGAAAAAATTCAAAGAAAAATAAAGGAGCTGATTATGCCGCAAATCATGACGACAAAGGAACTGGCAAAGTATTTGAAATTGCATGAGATTACAATCTGCAAGTATGCTGCGGAAGGAAAAATCCCCGCTATTCGAATCGGTAGAGTGTGGCGTTTCGACAAGGAAGCCATCGACAAATGGATCGGTGGAGGAACGAAGAAGTAATCCATGGGCGACATCGACAATGAGCAGGATCTCAACCTCATGCTACATGACAAGACCGGCGCTCTGCTCATGCTGAACAAGGATGAGCGGAAACTGATCAAAGAGTTGCTGCTCATGACCATGAATTCAGGGAGTGTCAAGGATTTCATTGTCAAGCGCCTTGGGGATGACTATCTCCAGGTGGGAAAAAAGCTGTTGGAATCCATGGGAGGGGCTTAGCCGATTGCCTCGGTGGCGTTTTTCCTAAACTGGCCGGATCGTCAGGAGTAAAGAAGGTGAGGTTTTCTCCATCTGGAGAAGGCTTCATCTTTTTTTATCCATCGGTCCCGTAACACCGCCGGCGGTGTACCATTTTCCAGGTCTTGCCTCAGCGAAC
Organism: Desulfatiglandaceae bacterium; assembly: GCA_049282265.1. Taxonomy (GTDB): domain Bacteria; phylum Desulfobacterota; class DSM-4660; order Desulfatiglandales; family Desulfatiglandaceae; genus CAYUCJ01. The sequence continues at coordinate 11,967 of JBAPTR010000341.1, forward strand.
CGTCTCCCAGGATCAGGTCTATGGGTTTCCGCTCGTATTCATATTCATAGGGGGGGGCTTTCCATTGGAAACCGTCCTTGTGGACGGCCATGATCGCCCCCAGAAGAGCAACGGAAAGGAAAAACGGTCGGAATGCGCGAGGGTCGATGATATGGATCATGAACCCGTTGCAGAGATCTCCCGACCATTTGTGAAAAGTGGGACGGAACGTGAACGCCTGCATCCGGCAACCGATCAAGGCCTCTTTGTCCAGCACTTCCAGGATCCCTGAAGGTTCCAGAAAGGGCGCGCCAAAGATTTCAAAAGGCCTGCAGGTGCCCCTCCCTTCCGACAAATTGGTGCCTTCCCATATCACTTGGCCAGGGTAGACGCAGGCCGTTGCCGGGTGGGGCATATTGGGAGAAGGCATGATCCAGCGCAATCCCGTATCCTCCCAGTACATGCTCCGATTCCACCCAACCAGGGGCACCACTTCCAGATCACATCCCAGATGGAAGACTTCATTAAATATTCCAGCGAGTTCCCCCATGGTCAAACCGTGGCGCATAGGCAGGGCCCATGGGCCCACAAAGGAAAAAAGCGCAGGTTCCAGGAGAGGTCCTTCCAGAAATTCGCCACCGAGAGGATTCGGGCGGTCAAGGACCAGGACTTTCTTGCCGTTCCTTGCCGCTGCCTTGAGACAGCCCAGCATGGTGCTTGCGAAGGTGTAAACCCTGGTCCCCACGTCCTGAAGATCGATGACCAGGATGTCTACCCTCTCCAGCATGTGTTCATCGGGCTCCCTCTTGTCGGCGTAAAGGCTGAAAATGGGGATTCCGAGGGATTTGTCGATACCGTGCCCGGTCTCGATCATGTTGTCCTGGTCTTCGCCGGTATAGCCATGCTGGGGACCGAAAAGGGCCTTCAGGTGGCCGGGGAGCAATCGGTCGATGACGACCTTGGCCGGGGTCAACCGGCTGTCCACCGAGGCCTGGTTGGAGAGAAGGCCCAGTCTGCAGCCTTTCAGTCTTTCCCAGAGGCCCGTTCTGAGCCTGTCGAGTCCTGTCAGCACCTGCTTCACCTCCGAATTCTAGGTAACAGTAAAAAGCCAACTTATGCCACAAACGGCAGTCTATGAGCAACGAAGTGGAGCCGAACCTGACACTCTTTTTCAGACCCTTTCTAAACACTTGGGAGGGAATGGACGCCGATTTGAGGTTTAGCGTAAATTCCTAGAAGCGCGTGGGGTTTGGAGAAGTAAACCCCAAATAGTCGTCCATGTCGGCGTTTGGTGCCAAGTGCACTATGAGAAAGGGTCTGAAAAAGAGTCTCACGCCCGGCTCCTTGACTCCGGCAGAAGAGACGATTTCGTTGGAAGCCGTCCATGGACTTTTAAGATTCCATCAATCATAAGAAATATGAAACATTGTTACAAGATCTTTGTCCATCGTGTGAAGCCTCTGCTTTTAAGGACTCCAGGTGGCCCCAAATCCATTGCCTTATGATTCGTGCTTTGGTATGAATCAGGCATGGTCTTAAAAACAAACGAATCCGATTGAGGAGGACGGCAATGACTTTTCCATATCTGTTTTCACCCATTGATATCAACGGCATGGAACTCAAGAACCGGATCGTCATGACCGCCATGCACCTGGGATATACCCCCGAAGGCACGGTCACGGATCAATTGACTTCATTTTATTCCCTCAGGGCCAAAGGCGGGGTCGGGCTGATCATCGTCGGCGGCTGCCCCATCGATGAATACGGGGGAATGTCCAGTATGATCTGTATCAACGATGACCGATTCATCCAGGGCCTGACGAAGTTGACGGACGCGGTAAAAAAGAACGGCGCCAGGATCGCGGCGCAACTCTACCAGGCTGGACGCTATACCCATTCCGCCATGATTGGGGGAAGAAAACCCTTTTCGGCTTCGGCCGTACGATCAAAGTTCACGGGTGAGACGCCGAGGGCGCTGGATCTGGAAGAGATCCCGGGGGTTCAGGACCGATTTGCAGAGGCCGCTCTGAGGGCGAAAAAGGCCGGGTTTGACGCCGTGGAGATTCTGGGCAGTGCCGGCTATCTCATCAGTCAGTTCCTTTCACCGGTGACCAACTTAAGGGAGGATAACTACGGGGGAACCCTTGAAAACCGGATGCGGTTCGGGGTTGAGGTCGCCCGAAAGGTGAGAGAGGCAGTGGGGATGGATTATCCGGTCATCATGCGGCTTGCGGGCAATGACTTCATGGAGGGGGGGTGCACCAACCGGGAGGCCAGGATGTTTGCAGAGGCCCTGGAAAAGGCAGGGGTGGATATGTTCAATATAACGGGCGGATGGCACGAAACACGGGTCCCCCAGCTGACAATGAATGTTCCACGCCGCGCCTATGTCTACCTTGCCCGGGGCATAAAGTCAGTGGTTTCAAGGCCTGTCCTGGCCAGCAACCGCATCAACGATCCTGAAACGGCCGAGGAAATCCTCCGGAATGGAGAGGCGGACATGGTCACCATGGCGAGGGGGCTCCTGGCGGACCCGGATCTTCCACGAAAGGCGCAGGATGGCATGTCGGGCCGGATCTATCATTGCATTGCATGCAATCAGGGTTGTTTTGATCAGATATTCAACCTCCGGCCTGCAACCTGTCTCGTCAATCCCATGGCGGGCAGAGAAGGTGGGCTGACCATTGAACCGGCCTCCACGGTCAAGAAGGTCCTGGTCATCGGGGGCGGTGTTGCGGGCATGAAGGCGGCGGCTGTAGCGGCGGAGCGGGGGCACAAGGTCTCTCTGATGGAAAAGACGGACGTTCTGGGAGGACAGGTCCTCCTGAACCGCCTGATTCCCGGCAGGGAGGAACTGGTTACCGCCGCGGACGACCTGGCCGGAAATATCAGGGCACTTGGTGTGGAAATCATGCTTGGAAAAAAGGCGGATCTGCCTTTGGTCCAGTCCATGAAACCCGATGCGGTCGTGCTGGCCGCCGGCGCAAGGCCGATCCTCCCGGAGATTCCGGGTGTGGAACAGGACCAAGTGGTCCAGGCCTGGGATGTGTTGGACGGAAGGTCAGGGGTGGGTCGAAGCGTCATTGTGGTGGGGGGCAATGCCGTGGGGCTTGAAACGGCCATGTACCTGGCCGGAATCGGGACCCTTTCTCCCGAAGTGCTTCATTTCCTGGCCGCCAACCGGGCCGAGTCCATGGAAACCCTGATGGAACTGCTCAACAAGGGAAGCAAAGAGGTGACGGTTGTCGAGATGATCAAGAAGGCGGGAAAAGACATCGGCCTCACCACACGCTGGACGATCATGGCGGAATTGAGGCGGTTGGGAGTGACGATCATGACCGGGACAAAAGCCGTCAGGATTAAGGCTGACGGCCTGGAGATTGAGCGGGAGGACGGTCCGGGATTCCTGAATGCGGATTCCGTCGTTCTGGCCGTGGGCTCCCGTGCCGAAAACAGCCTGGCGAAGGAACTGGAAGGACTCGTGCCCGAGTTTTACGTCATCGGGGACGCCAAAGAACCCCGGAAGGCCCTGGAGGCCATCCGGGAGGGTTTTGAGGTAGGGCTTCTTCTCTAAGCGCCTCCCTCCGGTTCACATTTGGTAAAATCGATCTCCTGTCCACAGGCGGAACAATTGTGTTTTCTGTTGAACTCGTCGGAAAAAATCTCTTTTTCTTTTCCGCAGCTGGGGCACTTGCAGACAAAGGATTTCAGATTTTTCAAATCCTCAAAACCCGGACAATGTTGTGGTGTCGTCATTTTCTCCTCCTTGTTTTTATCAGCCAACCGTTCTTCCACATTACCAAATTCTGCCTTCTAACCCTACCACATTGAAGCGGTCAACCGCTACTCTTTTCTGACTTTCGGATTCTTGGAAGCTTCTTTATGCCGCAGGTGGCAGCCTGTGAGGAAAGAAGCGGAAGCGAACCTGACAATCTTTTTCAGATGCGTTCTAAACACGCAACCCTTTCCAAGTGCACTTTGAGAAAGCCCATGAAAAAGATTCTCAGGTTCGCTTCCTTAAGACTGTTCAATAGAGCTACTTCGATTGAAGACACAATGCTTTCCGTTGCATTGTCATTCTCACTGAGATAACATGCCCGACGAAGAACATGAGGAGATTCCATATGGCTGAAGATATTCGCTGGACCAAGACACACTGCGCCAGGATGGACCATGGCGGGTGCGCACTCCTGCTAGGCGTCAAGGAGAATCGGATCTTGAAGGTGAAGGGAGACCCGGAGGGATTTCTGAATAGGGGATACATTTGCTCCAAAGGCCTCATTTCTCATGAAAAACTGCAGCACCCGGACAGGCTGAGACACCCCTTGAAAAGAAAGGGAAAGCCGGGAGAGGGAGAATGGGAACGGATTTCCTGGCCGGAGGCCATCGATGAAATCAGCCGGAAATTCTTAGAGATCAGGGAGGCGTCGGGCGCGCGCGCGGTGGCCTTCTGCCAGGGGATGCCCAAGGGGCTGGAACACTTCGTATTGATCCGCCTGGCCAATATCTTCGGATCTCCCAATGTGGTGGCTGCCCAGGATGTCTGTCACGCACCCCGAGAGGTGAGTGGGATGCACACCTGTGGTTTTTACCCCGTGGTTGATTTCCATCATCAGAGTGATCTGGTGGTCCTCTGGGCGAGTAATGTCCTAAGGACCAACGAAGAAGGGGTGGTCGGCAGTCTGCTCATGAATCAGGCAAAAAACGGGGCGCAGATAATGGTCGTGGATTCAAGGAAAACAGCGCTTGCCGAAAAGGCCCGATACTGGCTCCAGCCTAAGCCGGGAAGCGATCACGCCCTGGCACTGGCCTTCCTGCACGTTATCATTGAAGAAAAACTGTATGATGAAGCGTTCGTGGAAGAGTGGACCTCGGGCTTTCAAGAATTGGCAACGCATGTCAAACAATACGGTCCCGAGCGCATGGCAGACATCACCTGGGTCCCTCCTGACCTGATCAGGAAGGCGGCGAGATACTACGCCGCTTCACACCCCGCGGCCATCCAGTGGGGCAACCCGCTTGAACAACAGGAAAACAATTTCCATACTGCCCGTGCCCTTGTTGCACTGATGGCCATCTGCGGAAATCTGGATGTTCCCGGCGGCAACATCCAGGCAAACGAACCCCCTGTCCTCGGACTGGGCAGGTTTGTTCGGGCGGATCTCGTTCCAGACAAGCGGAAGGAAATGATCCATGCTTACCATCACACGATTCCAAGGCTCATGACGGTCCCGCCCGCCTATTTCAGGCAGGCGGTGTTAGAGGAGATCCCCTATCCCGTCAGGGGGGCATACATGCAGTGCACCAACCCTCTGCTCACCTGGGCTGACAGCAGAAAGACCTACGATGCATTCAAAAGGCTCGATTTCCTGGCCGTTTCAGAGCTTTTCATGACCCCAACCGCGGCCCTGGCAGACATCGTGCTGCCTGCAGCCACCCACTTTGAATTCAACGATCTGGGTCATTACGGCCTGGGGCACGGCATTATCCTCGCCAGACCAAAGATCGTGGATCCCCCGCCGGAATGCTGGTCGGATATAAAGATCCTCAATGCGCTTGGAAAATCAATGACTGCTCCCGAATTCTGGTATGAAGACGAAGACGCTTTCCTGGAAGCGGTGCTGGAACCCTCGGGCCTTTGCTGGAAAGAATTTAGGGAACAGGGCTTTTTGAAAGGTGAGGAAAACTTCAGAAAATACGAGCCGAAGGGGTTCCGGACCCCCACGGGAAAAGTGGAGCTGGTGCTGAGTACCGCCGGGAAGTTCGACCTGCCTCCTTTGCCAATGGCCGAAATTTTGCAGCAGAACAAAGATACGGATTACCCGTTGGTCCTGACGAGTGCCAAGAGTCCCAATTATCTTCACTCATCCTATCGATGGGTTGAGGGGCTTCGCAGGAGAGAACCGGAGCCTGTAACCCGGATTCACCCGGATACGGCGGCGGCGAACGGCATAGCGGATGGCACGGAAGTGGAAATTGAAACCGCCCACGGAAAGATTGTCCAAAAGGCCCATTTGACCCGAGACATACACCCGAAGGTGGTTTATGCATCCTACGGCTGGTGGTTTCCTGAAGATGAAAAGGGGAGCGGATTCGGGTGGGAAAAGGCCAATTTCAATATGCTGACGACGGTTGATACCCTGGGAAGGGAATTTGGAACGCCGAATCTCAAAGGAATTCCCTGTCGGATACGCCGGATTTCAGATGGATAATGTGGAAAGAAGTGGTAGACCTGCCCACGGTTTTGTGAGATAAAAGACACATGGCGATACGATATTCAAAAAAAGGATGTATCTTAAAGTCCACTTTTGTTGCCTTTTTTGTGATGGTCCTGTTCCTGGTCGCATCGACGGTTTGTGCCGAGCGGCCGTTTCCGAAGCCCATGGGCCTGGTAAACGATTTTGGTGAGGTCATTTCCACCGCTTACAGGCAGAAGATCGGGGCCGTTGCCAACGAGGTCCTCAAAAAGACGGGCACGGCCATTGTGATCGTGACCATGCCTGATATCGGAGGCGCCGAATACAACGACTATGCCAACCGTCTCTACAGTGCATGGGGAATTGGCAAAAAGGGAGAGGACAAAGGGGTCCTGATTTTTGTTGCGGTGAAAGAGCGGAAGATGCGCATCGAGACCGGATACGGGGCGGAAGGCATACTCCCTGACGGTCTGGTGGGAGAGATCCGCGACACCTATATGATTCCTGCATTGCGGAAGAACCGGTTTGGAGAAGGGATCTTCAACGGTACAGTTGCCATCGCCCGGGTGATTGCGAAAAACGCGGGTGTAACACTTACGGGCACTTCCGGCACAAGCCCCCCTGCCAAAAAGGGAAGATCCCGCTTCACCTTCCTGCCCCTTCTCATCCTCTTCATTGTGTTCATGTTTCTGCCGAGACGAAGGGGCGCTTCCTGGCTCTTCTTCCTGCCTTTCTTCCTGGGCGGCGGCCGGGGATTTGGTTCGGGTGGTACAGGCGGTAGTTTCGGTGGCTTTGGAGGCGGCTTTGGTGGTTTCGGAGGAGGAATGAGCGGCGGCGGCGGCGCCGGAGGAGGGTTCTAGGTATGGCAAAATCCCCTAAAGTCCCGGGAGAGATATTTCAGGAGTTTACGGACGACTATAAGGCTGCTCTGGGTGAAGATCTGGTGAGCATCGTCCTTTACGGCAGTGGTGCGGGCGCGGATTACCTGCCCGGAAAATCTGATCTTAATTTCATGATCGTCCTCAGCGAGCAGGGAATTGAGGCCCTGGACCGGGCCTTTGGCGCAGTGAAGAAATGGCGAAAGAGGGGCGTTGCGGTCCCTCTGTTTCTGACCGAGGAATATCTGGAGACGTCCCTGGACGTCTATCCCATCGAATACCTGGAATTTCGAGATCGGTATGTGCCGGTTTACGGGAAAGATGTACTCAAGGATCTGGATTTTGATAAAGAGAGTCTCCGGCTTCAGTGTGAGAGGGAAATCAAGGGCAAGCTCCTGTTGTTGAGGCATGCCTTTCTGGAGAGTGAAGGCAAGGGACATGTCTTAAAGGAGGTTGTCGTGCGTTCCCTCACGGCATTTATGGCCATTTTCAATGCCCTCCTCTATCTCAAGGGTGAAACCGTCCCTGTGGAAAAGCGGGAAAGGGTCAGGACCATCTGCGAGGACTTTGAATTGGACTACGCGGTATTTGAAAAGCTTCTCGACGTCAAGGAGAAAAAAATGAAACTTACGGCCTCCGACATGAAGGAACTTTTCAAGGCCTATCTCAAGGCTGTGGGGAGTTTGGCCCGCCGGGTGGACCGAATGGAATTGAAGACTTCGTAAAGTCCCAGGTCATGCCTCAGGCGGCATCCTTTGAGTAAGAATATGGAACCGAACCTGACAATCTTTTTCAAATGCTTTCTAAACGCTCCGGAGCGGTTGGACGCCGATTTGGGGTTTAGCGCTTCATCATTGAAGCGCGTAAGGTTTGTGAGGCGTAAACCCCAAATAGCCGTCCATGTCGAGGCCCCGTGCCAAGCGCACGATGAGAAAGCACTTGAAAAAGATTGTCAGATCCGCTTCCTTAAGCGTGCTATATAAGGTGACTTTGTATGAATAGCAGATGAGCGGGATTTATTTAATCATTAAGGCATTTGAATTTCATTTGACATTTGAGCTTTGACATTTGGTATTTCCGGTTTATTTGGGTCAGGAGGTCAAAATGAGTAGGACGCTGAAAACCGTTCTTATTGTAGTGGGAATCCTTTTCCTCATCATCTTGATTCCCTTTCTCTATCTGAAGGGGACCTATAACGGCCTCGTTCAAATGGACGAGGGGGTAAAGGCGGCATGGGCACAGGTGGAAAACCAGCTCCAACGCCGCTACGACCTGATTCCAAACTACGTGGAGACGGTAAAGGGTTACGCACAGCATGAAAAGGACGTGTTCATCAAGGTAACCGAAGCCCGATCAAGGGTCGCGGGAGCGGGCAAGATCGGGGACAAGATACAGGCCAACAATCAACTCTCCTCGGCGCTGGGCCGATTGCTTGTCGTGGTCGAACGCTATCCGGAACTCAAGGCCAATACCAATTTCATCCGTTTGCAGGATGAACTGGCCGGCACCGAAAACCGCATCGCTGTTGAACGGCGCCGCTACAACGAGGCGGTCAGGGCCTACAACGTCAAAATTCGGTCATTTCCCACAAACCTCATAGCCGGGATGTTCGGGTTTGAGAAAGCCACCTTTTTTGAGGTGCCCAAGGAACGTCAGGAAGCACCGAAGGTGAAATTTTCAGAATGAAATGAGAGGCCCAGACGTCATGATTCGTTCGAAACTCTGGTTCAGGTGCGCGGCCATGCACGATCCGGTAACCCCGGTTGTCGTGAGGCCCGCGGTTCTCGGCTGGGAAGCCAAGAAAAGGAATGTCGAGCTCACCATTGAGAGGGCATTCAAGGGGGAAGAACTGGTCCTCAGAATGAAGGACTGGGTGACCGTGGATGTGAAAGAAGCCATTAAGGTTGTCAATAGCTATGGCATGATCAAGGTCCTGGACGAGCGGGACCTCGTAGTGGAAATGGAGACGGAACAGGCCTTTGAAAGGCTGGAAAAGGCCCTGGTCGAGCGTTTTGGTGACCAGTTGAATCTGGAGAGGATTTAGAGGCCCTATGGATCCGGATACCGTTGTCATTCCCGTGGACGGCATCCTGGATCTTCACGCCTTTGCGCCGAAGGACGTGTCTTCGGTGGTGGCGGAATACCTGGAGGCCTGCCTGGAGGCCGGTATCTTTGAGGTGAGAATTATTCACGGAAAAGGAAAGGGTGTCTTGAGACGACAGGTCCATGCCATTCTGGAAAGACACCCTCGCGTCAAGGGCTTCAGTCTGGACCCGGGTTCCTCGGGTTGGGGGGCGACGCTGGTTGGCCTTGACAGTATCGGGAAACAAGCCCGATGAACAGGGCCGTGATGGCTTATCGAAGCCTGGTGAAGGATGGAGGTCGCAATGGAACGTTCGGGCATGTACAACATCGCCATTGAGGAAACCTACAATGACGGGCAGACCATCTTCAAGGAAGGGAGCGCCGGGGACTGGGTCTATATCATTATCTCGGGCAGCGTGGAGATATCCAAGACCGTTGGCAAAGAAAAATATATTATAGAGATATTGAAAGAGGACGAAGTCTTCGGCGAGCTTGGCTTCATCGGGGGGATCAAGAGAACCGCCGCCGCCAGGGCCGTCGGGGTCACTACCCTCGGCATCATTGACCGTGAATTCCTGGACAAGGAGTTTAATAAACTTTCCGCCCAGTTCAGGACCATCCTCGTGTCCATAACCTATCGCTTCAAGAAGATGCTCGATCGGGCCTGTGAATATACGGGCAGGACGGACGCCAGGACCCCGAAGGCCCTGTCTATGACATTCAAGGACAGGGAAACTTTCATCAGGGCCTATACCGGAAATATCAGCACCGGGGGGCTTTTTATAAAGACTGAAAACCCCCTGGGACCGGGTCATCACTTTGCCCTGAATCTTCAATTGCCCGGCCTTTCGAAGAACATGCAGATCAAGTGTGAGGTGGTATGGTCCAGGAAAAGGGAGACGAGCACACCGGAGAAGCCGCCCGGAATGGGCGTTAAATTTGCGGAGATCGCCGAAAAAGACTACAAACTCATCAAGCAATATCTGGAGAGATAGAAAAGGCGGCTTCCCGTTGGAAAGGTCGTAAAATCCTGGTGTGTTTCATTTATTTTGCCGCTTTGCGGCTTCCCACACCAGGTCCAGGGCCTGCTGTGCACCCACGGTTGGAATAAGGCCGCATCCCTTGGCAGGGCGGATATGCCATGCTCCTTTCAAATCGCAAATTTCAATCCAGAAATCCTGTTTGAAACTGTCCTCGATGACCAGAGTTCTCAGCATTGCCCGCCTGCGGACCGGATCAAAGATGTAGTCTTTGAATTCAACAACGATTTTTTCCCGGCTCCCGGACGGCTTGAACTCCTCATGGTTGAATCTCCGGATCAGGCGTGTCTGCAACGGTATATCCTCCTTGATCAGCATGGATTGGTGGTTTTTCTTGACGAGCCGAAGCTCATAGAAATGTTCCTGCCCTAGATCCTGCCATTTGCGCTCGTATTTCGTCTCGCATATGGGAGGAATGGTTTGTCTGTGCAGGTCGAATCCCGTCCCTGTGGCCTGTGCGACCATCCATTCGAAATAGCCTTTGTGGTCCGTGACGATCCGAATATTTCCCCCTGAAACGAGTCGACTGTTCATGAGTGTGAGAAAATCCGTCGAAAAAAGGCGATACCGGAAATGGCGTTTTTTGGGCCAGGGGCAGGGAAAGAGGCTGTCCAGGCTCGAAATGGAACCATCCTCAAAAAGCCTTTCAAGGGCCACACGGGCATCCACTCGAACAAGCTTGGCGTTTGACACCTTCGCCAGGCCTATTTTCCGGAGGGTGCGGCGAATGGGCATCCAACCTGTTTCGATCCCCACAATCCCCCAGTGGGGATGGGCCAGGGCTTGTCGAACCAGAAAGTCCCCAAGGCCAAAACCGATTTCTACGTGAAGACGGGTTGATTCGGGGAAAAAGGCATTCCATGCCAGCGGCCGTCTCAAGTCCGGCCAGGGCATCAGCGGTTCTAGAGAGATGTAGGGAGGAAGTCCCATAGATCTTTTTTCCTTATCCCGGTTTCCACGAGTCGAACGCATCAGCGTTAAGGGCCAGGGTGTTTTTGACCGGAAGAAGCGTTTTTTGACTCGCTACGCATTTTCATTTATTATTAGACAAATTTCTGCTATGACAAGGATTATCTTTGATGGCTTCGTAAAAGTCCGTCCAGCAACGGACTCCCAGCGAAGTCGTTTTGACTGAAACTCCTTGCAGTATAGTCGTTAGCCGTGATTATCTACCGATTTTGTGAAAAATGGGAGGGAAAGATCATGAATGCGCCTGCAAAACAGTATATGAGTGAGTATCGAAATATCACCGTAAGGACAACGGACGGTTCAACCGTTCGCGGACGGATCAATCTGGGAATACAAGAGAGGGTTTCAGACCTTTTCACCAGGTCTGAAAAGCCCTTTGTTGTTGTAACGGAAGCTACCCACAGAGACGGTGAAGGGAAGGTCCTTGTGATGAACAAGGCCAACATCGTCTGGGTTGAGCCGGAAGACTAGACGTCTGTCCGAGAAAAATCGAATTGATGACTTTATAAAAGCTATCATCGCGCCGCCCATGGACCGTTAGTAAAAAGCTGGTTTATGCTGCAAGCGGCAGCCTATGAGGAACGAAGTGGAGGAGAACCTGACACTCTTTTTCAGACCCTTTCTAAATACCTTGGGAGGGGATGGACGTCGATTTAGGGTTTGGCATAAATCCATAGAAGCGCGTGGGGTTTGGGAGGCGTAACCCCCAAATAGCCGTCCATGTCGAAGCCCGTGCCAAGTTGCACTATGAGAAAGGGTCTGAAAAAGACTCTCAGGCCCTCCTCCTGGCTGCAGCAAATAAAATGGCTCGCTATGAGGAGCAGGTGAACGGGATGTTCCTGAAGCGGCGTCATTTTGCCTCTGGAACAGGACAGTGGAAGGGGCAAAATCCGCAGCGACCGGAGTCATGGGCGACTGAGGGAGCGTAGCTTCTGGAATATGGCGTTTGCCTGCTGAAGCAGGTCGCGACTTCGTTGGAAGTTCTGAGGACCGGACTTCTTACGATGACATCAGATTAGGAGAGGAGAAAGGCATGCCATCAAAGAGTAAAGAATCGAGAATGGAACAAAAGATTTTCTGGGAGGAAAAGCTCAAACAGCGGTTGGAAGTCCTGGCGGAAAACGGTGTTGAATCCGGCAAATTATCCAAGGATATGACGGTCAAGAAGATTCGAGCCAAGCTCAGGGAGACGGGAGCCCGGCTGAAGGCCGTCGAGGCGCAGGAAAAAAAGGTCGAGGAAATGGCGAGGGAAAAGGCGGAGAAGCTGGCTGCCCCCAAGGAAAAAAAGACCGGGAAGAAAAAGAAGACGGAGGAGGAAAAGGCCGCGGAGAGTAAACGCCAGCAGAAGAAGAAAAAAAAGAAAGAGGCCAAGGCCTAGAAATAAGAAACAAGGAATATGAAGGAACACGACGGATTGTATGACTGAAAGTGAAGAAATGCACTACGAGGGGAACTGCATCAGGCCTCCGAGCGAGGCCTACAGTATCCTGTTGCAGGTAACCGTGGGATGCTCCCACAACAAATGCACTTTTTGCGGGACCTACAAGGATGAGCGGTTTCGCATCAAGGACGATGCCATTATTCTGAGTGATATCCTCTTTGCTTCCAGGTACATGAAGCGCCAGGACAGGGTCTTTCTGATGGATGGCGATTCCCTGATTATTCCGCAAAGACGTCTGGTTTGGATCCTGGATCGCGTAAAGGAACACCTGCCGTGGGTGAGGAGGGTAGGCGCCTACGCGAATGCCAAGGGCATCAAGATGAAATCACCGGAAGAACTCCGTACCTTACGGGAAAAGGGCCTGGGCATTCTCTACCTGGGGGTGGAATCCGGAGATGATGAGACGCTGAAGAAGATCCGAAAGGGCACGAGCGCTGAAAATCTGATCAGGATGGGGCACAAGGTCAGGGAGGCGGGCATCAAGCTTTCGGTGACCGTCCTGCTCGGCATCGCCGGAAGAGAAAGGTCCCTTGAGCATGCCCGTGCGACCGGGCGTCTCTTGAGTGCCATGGATCCCAACTACGTTGGGGCCCTGACGGTCATGGTTATTCCCGGGACGCCCCTCTACGATGATTTTGAAAAGGGCTCGTTTGCACTCCTGAGTCAAAGGGAGTTTCTCCTGGAACTGAGGGAGATGCTTGCACACACCGATTTGAGCCGGGGGCTGTTTTTCTCCAACCACGCCTCGAACTATCTTCCAGTGAAGGCAAGGCTTCCCAAGGGGAAGAAAGAGGCCCTGAAGCTCATTGACAGCGCTCTGGGCGGTAAAGTTGATCTTCGGCCTGAATGGATGAGGGCTTTATAGAACTATTCCGGTTCCCGGGCCTGATCCAGGATAGCAAAGAGATCCGCCGGTATAGCCATGGCCTTGAGGCCACTGGGATGGGAAACATCCATACAGATCCGCTTTTCCATGCCAAGGACCATCCGCCCATCGTCCTTCGCGGCCCGTATGTCATGCTGCAAGACCAGCGTTTCCCGGTCAAGCGCCTCGATGCAGGTGTAGATACGGATTTTCTGGTGATATCGACCGGCCTGGAAATACTGGCAAGAGGTCTTCTTTAGCCCGAAAACGATGTTTCGTTCTTTCCACAATTGGTTCATGTTGAGGCCCACTGCGTCAAAAAAAAGGTGCCCACACGCATCGATCCACTCATAATAACGGGGATAAAAGACGATGCCCAGGGCGTCCAGGTCTCCCCACATGATTTGTCTCTCAACTATATTTTTCATTTAACCTCGTCACTTCACGCCTGGTTCCAGTCTAATCAAAAATCGCATTCACAAATTCGTCGGCATCAAAAGGGCGCAGATCATCCATTTTTTCCCCGATTCCAATAAACTTGATGGGCATGGCGAGTTGATGTGAGATCCCCACCACAATGCCTCCCTTGGCCGTACCGTCCAGCTTGGTTAGGATGAGGTGGGTGATGCCCAGGTCTTTATTGAATGCCTCGGCCTGGGAAATGGCGTTTTGGCCGGTAGTGGCATCCAGTACCAGCCAAACCTGGTGGGGGGCTCCGGGCAGTTTCTTGCCGGTGACCCGCTGGATCTTCTTGAGTTCGTCCATCAGGTTGCGTTTGGTGTGGAGACGCCCTGCCGTATCGATGATGACCACATCCGATTTTCTCGATACGGCAGCGCTTATGGCGTCAAAGGCCACGGCTGAAGGATCCGCGCCTGTTGCCTGCTTGACCACCTCCACTCCAGCCCTTTCTCCCCAGATGGTCAACTGTTCGACGGCGGCGGCACGGAAGGTATCGGCGGCAACGAGCATGACTTCCTTTCCCTGTTGTTTGAGGGCGTGGGCAACCTTGCCGATGGTGGTGGTCTTCCCTACACCATTTATGCCCACGACCATGATCACGAGGGGTTCCCCGGGACCGGGCCCGCGACTCTCCGCGGCAGGGATATGGAGGAAGGAGAGGATGTGCTCTTTCAGGGCGGCTCTCAACTTCTCCGGATCCTTGAGTTCCTTCCGGGCCACCTTTTCCCGGACGGTGTCGATCAACTCCTGGGTGGTGGTTACACCTATATCGGATGTGAAGAGGATTTCTTCCAGTTCATCCATGAGTTCGGGGGTCATCTCTTTTTTCCCCAGGACGAGCCTATCCAGTCTTCCGGTCAGGGAGGTCCTGGTCTTGGAGAGGCCTGCACGGAGCCTTCCGAGGAAGCCCATTTCAGGATCTTCTTGTTTCTCTTTTTCTTCCTTCTTCTTGAACCATACCATCTGCGATGAATCTCACACGTTTCGGCTCAGCTATTTTCATCTTGACAGAATTGGCAAGATGAAAATAGCTGCCGAGATCTTTTCCTTATTGCAGTGTCATTCGATGCGGTCTCTGGCTTGGATTTTCCTGGTAGCCCGTGGGGATCTTCGTGTCA
Organism: Desulfatiglandaceae bacterium; assembly: GCA_049282265.1. GTDB lineage: Bacteria > Desulfobacterota > DSM-4660 > Desulfatiglandales > Desulfatiglandaceae > CAYUCJ01. The sequence continues at coordinate 27,001 of JBAPTR010000341.1, forward strand.
CCATGGCTTTTCCCGTTCAGATCCACGGATACGATTTTTGAAACGCCCTTTTTTTCCATGGTAACGCCGTACAGACGGTTTGCGATTTCCATGGTGCGGCGGTTGTGGGTGACCATGATGATCTGGGAGTAGCGCTTGATCTCCTTAAGCAGATCATTGAACCGGTCTAAATTGGCCTCATCCAGGGGGGCGTCCACTTCATCCAGGAGGCAGAAAGGACTCGGCTTGATCATGTAGATGGCAAAGAGGAGGGCCATGGCGACCAGGGCCTTTTCACCTCCGGAAAGGAGTCCCATATGGCTCAGTTTCTTACCGGGCGGGCGCACTTCCACAAGAACCCCGCTCTCCAGGGGGTGTGCCTCGTCCATCATTTTTAGAGAGGCGGTTCCCCCGTTGAAGAGAATGGGAAAGATCTCTTTGAGTTTCCGGTCGACCTTTTCGAACGTCGCCTGGAATTTTTCCAGGGACGTCTGGTTGATCTTTTTTATGGCCTTTCTCAGGGTTTCAATGGAAGTCAGCAGATCTTCTTTCTGCCCCTGGATGAAATCATGCCGTTCTTTCAGAGCCTCATGCTCGTTGATGGCGCTCAGGTTCACCTCCCCCAAGTCCCGGCGCAGTCCTTTTTGCCTGTCCAGTTCCCTTTCCATATCGACCGCTGAAAAATTTTCCTCCAGAAACTGATCATAGACTTCCCCAAGGTCGATCTGAAACCGTTCCCGGACCCGTCCGACAAGCCCCTCCATCTTGAACCGGATTTCCGATGCCTCCATCCTGGCGTGGTTGATGTCTTCCTTGAGGGTTCCGATTCCATCACGCAGGTCGCGGGCGAGTCCTTCCAATTCCCTTATACGCGTCTGAAGCCCCTGCCGCTCACGCTCAGCACCGTTCAGTTCCTCCTGGGATTCTTCGAGCCTTTCGGAAAGGACCGTCAGCTCCTGGCGAAGCATCTCTTTCTTTCCTTCACAGGCCTCAACCCTTTCACGCCCGCTGTTGATGTCTTCCTTCACTTTCACGAGACGCCGCTCGGATTCATCCATGTATTCGGCAAGCCTTTCCTTCTCTCGGAGCAGGCCCCGCTGTTCTTCCTGGAGGATACGATAGTCGGCCTTGAGGCGTGTCAACTCTTCCTTCAGTCCATCATATTCCTCTTCGCACTCTTTGAGTTCGCCTTCTTTTTCGAGGAGGTATCCTTCACCTTTCTCGCGGCTGGCTACGCATTCCTTGAGGGTTTCCGCGATTTCGGAAAGACGCCGTTTCTGCCTCTCCTCTTCCGTGTCCTTGGCCTCCAGTTCCCGGTTGATCCTCTTGGACAGGTTTTCCAGGTTGTCAAGCTCCTGACCCAGCCTGAAGATCATCTTGTCTAACTCGTTGATTTCTTCCTGGCACGTCCACTTCTCTTCCTTGAGATCCTGCAGGGAACGCTTTTCCTTTTCAATCTCTTTCTCGACCTGGCCCAGCTTGTCCTGCAGTTGGGAAACCTGCGACTGACAGAGGCCCTTTTTCTCCCTGAGGTCTCCTATTTCTCTTTTTCGGGCCAGAAGCCCCCTGCTGCCACGGGCCAGTTTGCCGCCGCTGATGATGCCTCGCTGATCCACCATGTCTCCTTCGAGAGTCACGAGGCATTGATTTCTACCGTTTCCGCGCCAGGCGGACAGGGCTTCTTCCAGATTGTCAACGACCATGGTATCCCCCAGGAGCGCATCGGCAATATGCCGATAGTCCTGCGGTACAGTGATCAGATCACGGAGAAGGGGGTGATGCCCGTGATGCCCGTTGTGTCCATTTCCATTACTGTTGAGTTCCTTGAGAGGTACGAAACTGCTTCTGCCTCTGGCACTGTCTTTGAGATAGTCCACGGCCTGCATACCGTCATCCTGGGTTTTCACGATGACGTACTGCAACTGGTCGGCCATAATTGCCTCGACGGCCTGCTCGTATTTGGTATCGACCTGGAGGACATCTGCAACGAGGCCGACAATTCGGCCCTGGCGCTTGGGTTCCAGGTCTTTGGCCTTCATAATACTCCGCACCCCTTGCTGGTAGCCCTCAAAATTGGCAGTCAGGGTCTCAAGGCTGGATAATCGTGACTGGCAGACACTCAGTTCAGTTTCGGCCGATCGTAGTTCCGCCTGCAGGTGATCCATGGTCCCCAGCATCTTTTCATGGCGGAGGCCCTTTTGTTCGATGTGAGAGTCGATATCGTGGAGACGATGGGCGGCCGCGTCTCTGACGGCAAGTTTCCTCTCGGATGCCTTGACGGTTTTTTCTATCTTGGCGGCGACCTCGAGCCGTTCCCCATCAAGGCGAGACCTGCTGTCGGTTATTTCACCCAACATCCTGGTCAGATACTCGGATTCATGGCTCAGGCCGGTTTCCGTGCTGATACCCTTGGTGACCGCCGACCGTGCCTTCTCGTAATCCTCCCGGACCTGCCTCAGGAAATTGCGCCTTGAGATGCACCTTTCTTCATTGATGGAAATACCCGCCTCCAGATCCTCGAAGGTCCCTCCCATGTCATGAATCCTGGTCTCGAGGCTGTCGCTCTCTTCTCCCAGATGGGAGAGACGCTCTCCTATTTCCTCTTTTTCCCGGACGAGGTGCTGCCCCAGGTCTTCCTGCATTCTTATCTCGCCTGTAAGGGCCTCTATTTTCGATTCTTTTCTGTGTACGCGCTCAAGCAACCGATCGTAGATCCCGCGCAGGTTGCCCAAGTTTTCGTCCTTTTCATCCAGCTCGAGTCCAATGGATTCAAGCCGGGCCTGAAGATTGGATAACTCGGTGGTCTTTGCCATTTCCTTCCGGAGCAGGTCTTCGGTGGATTTATCCCTGGCCCCGGAGGTTTCTTTCAACTGGACATAGGTGTTGGCATTGAGTGTCAGTTCCAGGCGCCGGATTTCTTCGGTGATGACCTTGTAACGCCGGGTCTTTGCGGCCTGACGTTTAAGCGCTCGCATTTGACGCTGGATTTCTCCCAGGATATCTTCGACACGCTGCAGGTTCGTCTCTGTCTGCACCATTTTCCTCTGGGATATTTCCACCTTTTTCCGGTACTTGGTGATGCCGGCGGCTTCTTCCAGCATGATCCTGGTTTCTTCCGGCCGCTGTTCCAGGATGGCGCCGATCCTTCCCTGGCCTATGATGGAATAGGACCGGTTGCCCAAGCCCGTGTCCATGAAGAGTTCCTGAATATCCTTGAGGCGGCACGGGACATTGTTCATGAGGTATTCGCTCTCCCCGGAACGGTAGAGACGCCTGGTGACGCAGATCTCAGGAGACTGGGAGAAGGGACCGGGGATCGTGCCAGGGCCATTTTCAAAGAGCATGGAAACCTCGGCCATGCCGAGAGGCTTGAAGCCGCCGGTCCCCCCGAAGATCACGTCTTCCATCTGGCGGCCCCTCAGTTGTTTCGGGCTCTGCTCTCCCAGACACCACCGAATGGCATCCACGATATTGCTCTTCCCGCAGCCGTTTGGGCCAACGATCCCCATGATACCGGGGGTAAAGTCTATGGCGAGCCTGTCCATAAAAGATTTGAAACCTAAGATGGAAAGCTTTTTGATTTCCATGGATCACTCCAACCCTGATGATCAGGAATCTTCCCAAATCACCCGCTTTCACAAACATCAATGAAATGAGACGGTGGATTTGGGTCCAACCAGGGGTATAAATTTATAGAAAACTAAGCACTTATATCAAACAATGCCTTGTTTGTAAAGAGAAAATACCAGATGGTGTGTTTATGATGGCCTGAACCATCAATATATGGTGCTAAGCCTTGGGTTGGAGGGTGTTAATTTCTCAGTATCGTAGGGCATGATTGGTTCCCGGAGCCTCCTGCGGGGCTGGCCATGTCTTTTTTCCGTTGACAGGGAACCGGGATTATGTATTTTTTCTAATATGATAGATGTGCGTCTTTATCTCCGTTGCATGGGCTGTAACTGATTTTTTTTGCAGTTTCATCAAGTCAGTGGCACAGTAAAAAGCTCCAGATGCAAGGCGCGCGAATCTTCAGGAATGAGGCTTACTTGGAAGTACGTCGGAATGACTAAAGATGAAGCGCAACGCCGCGGATGGACTTCCAACGAAGTCGTCTCATTCACCGGAGATCAGGAGGAGAGCCTGAGGGTCTTTTTCGGACGCTTTCTCATAGTGCACTTGGCACAGGGTTCCAACATGGACGGCTATTTGGGGTTTACGCCTCCAGAAGCCC
>JBAPTR010000342.1:0-2139 GCA_049282265.1 Desulfatiglandaceae bacterium
CTTCGTGAATATTACAACAAGAATCTGCCGGCCTCTGTAAAACTCGAGAAAATAAACGGTATCGGTGACGAAGGGCTTGTGAATGTGAGCGAAGGCACCCTTGGAGTAGTCGTAATCCGAAAAGGAAAGCTTGTCCTGCAAAGTGCGGTGACGTTTCTCGATATCAAACCGGGCAGCAAAAAACAGGCCATTCTCTGGGGTATCTACAGGCGTATCGTGCAGCAGCTATAAAACAGGGGTTCCTCAAACTCAGCATTGCCAACAGAGGAGTCAAGCAGAGGGATTTCAGAGAGAGCGGGACAATCCTATAGTCTCTTGTCAAGAAAAAATAAAACCTCATAATATTAAGTAGTTAAAGATCACTTTGATTTTGGGCATACTTCCCCCTTCAGCCCTCTGGCTGTTTTAATATTCGGCGAGTCCCTCGCAAAGGCAAATCCCCTACCTAATCGTTATCAATATCCGGTGTACTGTACTCAGACAATCACCAATAATCCCTTATCCAGATTCTGGAATTTAAACGAGAGGCCCTGAATTGTCCCGCCCGAGATCCTTATATGGTCTCAACGCTCTTAAACGGGCTCTCTCGCCGAAATAGAAAATATGTTAGTCTATATCCAGAAACTTCGTATCAAAAGGCTCCTTCTTCTTCATCAATGTCCATGCTATGATCAGCATCTTCGCGGCCAGTTTCACCTTCATCTTTGTCTTAATACCCTTCTCCCTCTCCCTGCTGCGAAGTTTGTTAGTGTAATAAACAATAAAGTAGCGATTACTTGTAGAGGCAATAAAGGCCGCCTGATAAAGAGCATATCTCAGATAGGCATTGCCTCTTTTGGATATAACCGGCACCCCACTGTCAGAAGTCTTTCCGCTTCGATTAGCGCTTAAATCATAGCCTGCCAGTTTTAAAACCTGTCTCCCATTATCAAATCGAAATGGATTCCCAATCGCCCCAAGAACTTTGGAAGAAACATCAGGTCCAAAACCCGGAATAGTCAGCAAATAACTATACTCCGGAAATCCAAGACAAATATCTTTTATATGGTCATCAACTGCCCGGATAGATTCTTTGATCTGTTGCAGATCTTCCACCATCAGCTTCCCTTCAAATCCCAAGGCTTCGCCTGCTGAACAACCTATTGACTCTATCGCCAGATCCCAGATAGCTTTTAATCTGTTTTCCTGACCTATTGTCTTAACACGTGGCGCCACCAGGTGGACAAACTCGTCATATTCCAAGTTGGCTATTATCGAGGGTTTCAAGCACCACTTTACAATAGATAGACCCTCGGAACCCCCCTTCCCAAAATATCTGTCAAACTCCGGAAAATATTGAGCCAGAAGATGGTTCCTTATACGGACTTTGGCTCCATGCTCCTGCTTCTTCAATCTCCTCTTCAAAGATAGTAAACTCCTAAGGTCTCGTATGGGTATGGACGGGTAATCATAATACAGGCATTTCCCTTGGGAGATCAGATCTGCTACATTGGCCGAGTCTTTGTCATCATTCTTATCCCATCGGCCATCCAGCAACTCACGATTCTTTGTAACAGCAACCCCAGATACAAGTACTACTGCATGTCCACACCTGATTAAATACTCTGCCAACGGCTTATGATAATTTGCAGTGGGCTCAAGACCAAATACCACTTTGGCTAAACAGTGCTGTACCTGTAAGGCCTCCATATGCATATGAAGTTTTTCGAATCCGGCTAAATCGTTTTCAAAGACCAATCGCCTTAATAGCGTCTTTCCCGTTGCCATCCCGAAAAAAGCATGGTGCTTATTCTTAGCAACATCAATCCCTACTATCAGATGCTCTTTAGAGCCTCTAATCTCCTTCCTCAATTGACGAAACTCTTTAAGTCTGTTACTCTCTTCTACATTCATTTGATACCTCCTGCTTAAGTTAGTTGGTTGTAGTGATCTTCTTTACTTAACAGGAGGTTTCTTTTTATGCTATAACTCACATCAATTTGTTTTCCCCCTAAACAACCTACCCTCAGGGGTATAATCTCTTTATCTTTTAATATATAACGCTCTTTTAAAATTTAATTGAAATGATGTTGATAGAAGCTTTGCAAGTAAAGGGAGGCTTAGCATCCAAGCCTAGCAAGCCAACAAACAATTCCAGCC
>JBAPTR010000343.1:0-1998 GCA_049282265.1 Desulfatiglandaceae bacterium
GTATCAGGCCTTTATGGGATCTGGAACAATCCGAAAAGCAGCCGGGCGCTGCAGCGCCGCCGTCTCATAGGGGGGAAAGCACATGAACAAGATCAGACTGGCAATGCTGCTTTTTATAGCATCGGAAGCGGTTTTCTTTATACTGCTGATCGTCGCTTACGTGGTCTATCACGCGACCTCGCCCAGCGCGGCCGACGCGTCCCGTTACCTGGATGTCCCGAGAACCGCGGTATTCACCGCATGCCTTATCAGCAGCAGCTTCACCATGTGGTTCGCCGGCATTTACTTCAGGACCGGCAGGCGCAGGCCGGCGCTCGTGTGGCTTCTGGCCACAATGGCACTGGGGGCTGTATTTTTAGCGGGGCAGGCCAGCGAGTACGCCTACCTCATCAGCAAAGATGTCGTCATCAGCCGGGACCTGTTCGGCACGACATTTTTTACCCTCACGGGCTTTCACGGTCTCCATGTTTTTATCGGACTTATCATGCTGGGGACCCTTTTCGGCTTCGAATTGAAGCGGGGCGTTACGGGCCCCCCTGAGGCCGTGGAAAGCGTTTCGATTTACTGGCACTTCGTCGACGCGGTATGGATGATCATCTTTCCCGTCGTCTACCTGTGGGTGCTGCGATGACCAACGGACAACTTTTCGCTGAGGCCTGGAATTTCGAACCCGGGGTGATCTTCGGATCCGCAGCGCTCTTTTTTGCGTATCTGTGGTTCGTCCGTTTTCGCATGAACCGCAAAACAGCGCTCTTCGGCTCGGGCGTTCTGCTCATGATGCTGACGCTGATCGGGCCGCTCGATTTTCTCGGCGACGAATACCTCTTCAGCGCCCATATGATGGAGCATATCCTGCTCTATCTGGCCGTACCTCCGCTTCTCCTGCTCGGTCTCCCCCCAGCGCCGGTCCAATCGCTTTTGTCCATTGAAATTGCGGCAAAGGCAGAGCGGTTCCTCCGCAGACCGACCATTGCCTGGCCGGTAGCGGTGGGGACCATGTGGCTCTGGCACTTGCCCGCACTCTATAACGCGGCGCTGAACAACGAAGGGATCCACGCCGGGGAGCATCTGAGCTTACTGGTCACGGGAACGATATTCTTTTGGCCCGTCTTCACCCCTTTGCAGCAGCACCGGCTTTCGCCGGTCGTCGGGACGGTTTATCTATTTACCGCCATGTCGGCCAATATGCTCCTGGGGATATTGTTGACCTTTTCCCCCCTGGGGTATTACCCTACATACATGCGCTCTTTCGACGGCACCGGCATCTTCCGGTTTATCCGCACGGTCTGGAAACTGGACCCCCAGTCGGACCTCAATCTGGGCGGCATGTTCATGTGGATAATCGGCGGCCTGATGTATTTCGCGTCGTTGATGGCCGTATTCAGCCGGCTGTATCGGAGCCCTGAAGGGCGTCTTGAAGAATGGGAATTAGCACAGAAAGGATTCGGAGATGCAAAACTCCAGTGAAAATCAGACCGTCCCCGCGGATTCTTCCCGGAAGAACGAAAACGGTAATTCGGCAGGCTGGAACATTCCAAAGCCCGCAATCATTCCCTCGCCCACATATTGGCCCTTCGTTCTTTCCCTAGGAGCAACGCTGATGGGACTTGGGGTCCTGACATCAAATGTTATAACTGTTACGGGAACAGTACTTTCCATTCTCGCCATCATAAAGTGGATAGGAGAACTCTCCAGTGAAGATCGATGATAACAAGAAGGCCGGCCGATCCGGCGAAGAAGACCCGGGCAGGCGCCGTTTCCTGGCTAGGCTCGGCGTGGCCGCCGGGGCTCTGATTGCGATCATGGCGGGACTGCCGGTAATCGGTTATATTCTGTTACCGGTTTCCCGCAAGATGCAGCGTCAGTGGGTATCAGTGGGTCCGGCAGACCGGTTCACTGTCGGTGATACGGTCCTGGTCTCCTTTGAAAACCCGTCGGCAACGCCCTGGACGGGAGTGACGGGAAAGACCGGGGCCTGGGTGCGCAGGGTCGGGGATA
>JBAPTR010000344.1:0-36437 GCA_049282265.1 Desulfatiglandaceae bacterium
TTTGTAAAAAGTCATCAACGTGCCCATGGACGGGCACGCACATCAATGGGGTGCATCGCAACCCGTTGGTTTGTAAGGAAAGCGAAAATCACATTTTTCGGTTTCCGTTAGTAAAAAGCTGAGTTATGCCACTTCGCGGCATCCTGTAAGAAACGAACTCAATCAATATCATGAGTTCGTCGGAAGTCCAAGGACGGACTTTTTACGATTCCATCAAAATTTAGTGACTTCTAACAAAGTCGCTTCTTCATCCGGATATAAGGAAACGGATCTGAGAATCTTTTTCATGTGCTTTCTCATAGTGCACTTGGCAACCAACTTCGACATGGACGGCTATTTGGGGTTCACTCCTATCAAACCCTACGCGCTTCTGTGACGCACTGCTGAACCCCAAATCGGCGTCCATCCGCTCCGGAGTGTTTAGAAAGCATTCGATAAAGATTGTCAGGTTCGGTTCCTCTTCGTTCCCGATAGGTTGCCAAACATGGCATAAACCAGCTTTCTAAGAACTCATCATCGTGCTCACGAACACGCTCTCCCTTTGAAGCTACGAGACCACCAGACATTCATGCAGTAAACGATGTCCTTTTTTTCTCAACTGCAGTTCGAAAGGGTCATGGGCTTTCAACCCCTGCTCCACCCTGTCGAGGACATCATAGTAGAGGTGCCATGCCTCCCTCTCAGCCTCGTAGCTCTCTTTCAGGCCATCTTTTGACAGAATCATGTCCTCCATGGCCTTCCCTATTCGAGCGGATCCTATTTTGACCAACTTGACCGTTTCGTCGGTATCCCCGGACTGGAAACCGGATGCGACCTTCAGGGCAAACCGCAGGTACACGACAGTTACTGGAATCCGGGAAATGAAACAGCCTGTGAAGGGGTCCACGGAATCTTTCAGGGCCGGTACGCCCCCGGGCAAGATGGCTGCGTAGCGCGAGAAGGTGAGGATCCGAATGTAATCTCCCACCAGTTTTCCCGTGGCGGCAGCGGTCATGGCCTCTTCGGCAAAGGCCTCCTTGTCGTGTCTCATGACCAGGCCATCCTTGTGGAGGTACCTCAGGCCCGGACTCGAATCCATGCCAAGGACGGATAACAGATAGGCCTGGTCTTCTGCGCGACCCACGAAGCCGGGTGTAAAGGGACGGTACTTTCTCAGGTCTTCCACCAGTATCCCGGTGGTCCCGCCCGTCACATGGATCCGCTGAAGAACGGAACGGCGCCCATCGAGGGCATCACTGCCATACCTTGCCGACATTTCCACTTCCGTTGAAAGAGCCTGGGGGACCACGCTGTTGAATATCCATTCGTCCCCGCGCATGTCCCGCGAAGGAAAAACCACGTCAGGCGTAAAAAGGGAAGAGGTCGCGTCCTTCCGGTTCACCAAAGTACCGGCTAGCATCCCCAGGCTCACCCGCTGTCCCTGGGAATCCACACCTTCCGCACCCCAAAGGGGTGTCATGAAATGTTCAATGGCCGAAAGACCGGTTTCACTTACGAGTTCTTTCTGGGGAAAAACCTGGTCCAGATCAATCTTGAATGTCCCTCTAATCCCGGGGGCCACAAAGACCTGCCAGAGTGCGGAAACGGCCTTCAGAAAACTGTAGTGCCTCCCATACTCCCCATCAACCCCGATGATATCCCTCAAGGGTTCTGCGCGCCGGTCCCGGAAATATCTCCGGGCCGCCGGATACAGGAGGTCGTTCACTAATCTGAGGGTCTCTGCCTCTGTAAAGGCGTATATCCGCAGGTGTTTCAGTCCTCCTGCTTTTTCAAGCATTTCTTGGAGGCATTGCCTCGCGATGGTCTGGAGACCCCGATGGGTCACGGAAATGGAAAGCACACAACACACTTTTTCATGGGGGCCGATCGTTCCCCTTTGCTTTTCGAAGGCCATGGCCTCATCCAACCCCCGAAGGCCATAGATCACCTCGTTATGTTGGGAATCGACGTCAACCTGGACGGGATGGTCGTACCAGAAGAGCTGGGGTTCGCACACAACCTGCTCCAGGCTCTCCCGGATGCCCTTTGAAAAAGAAAGGCAGTCCAGCTCCGCGTGGTCCGATGGTAGTGTCAGGAGAACGTTGGAAGTGAAAAGGAGTTGTCGTCCCGGATCACCCAGCGGAGAGGGGTTCAGACGGGTAATGTGGACCGTCCGCTTCTTTCGAAGGGTCTTGACAAACCCATCCCTGTCTTCAAGAAGGCCGACACCCTCGGGGAAAAAGACCTGCCAGATTTCATTGACTGCCGCCTTTCTTTCCCCATCGTATCCGGAATCCCGAATCCAGGCGTGTGTTGCCGTCACCCTCTGCTCAAAGGTTTCCGACTTAGAGCACCGCTCAAGAAATTCCTGAGGGACAAACCTTCGGCCCTGCCTGTAGAAGTGTGCAACAGGGAGGCGATCTTCCGAATCCCATTCCCTGGATAGGTAGGATACTGCAAGATCATAGAGGGGTTGAGACGGGCCGCAGATCGAGATCAGAAACGCAGCATTCAGGTTGCGTAATTCTGCTTCATGGCCGGGCTCTTCAGGGCGAAATTGGGCGCTGATATCGATGTGGGTGAAGGGTTTCTTGCCCTCCCCCGGGGCATAAAGAGCCATCAGGATGGATTGAAATTTTCCGATCATTGATCCAGGCATCATAGGTAACCGCGTAAACAGACTATAGCCGAGAACCATCATGATGACAAGTACCGGTTCAACATTGTCCCGCTTAGGTTATCCCCAAAGGGGAAATGGTATTGGAATCTGACCAGATCATTCGGAGAGGCGTAAGGCGCAGGGCTTATGGCAAAAGGCCCGGAGCAGAAGCTTTTCTAGCCTCAAGAAATGCGGCATTTTGTACCGTTTTTCACATAAGGCCTCATATTTTTTCTTTTAGCTGCAATTTCAAATAGTTTTCTCATTTCTCAGGACTATATTGAGGCAAATTGTCCCATTAGTGTACTTCATGCCCAAGGTTTTCCAACGACTATCTCACTGATATTATGTCATAAATTATCGTTCGGTCAGACAGGCACGCCCCTTGCTGATAACAGCGGCATGGCGTGATCCTCGTCCATCAGCGCCGGCCTGGCATTTGCGTCCGAAGACTGAGCAATGTGATTCCATTTTATAGGTTTTTTATGAACACTGAAAAAACCGTTCTGATTGCCGAACCAGCGGGGATGCTTTCCAAAGGGCTGAAACCCTTCCTTTCGGAGAATGGGTTGAGCGCTATTCAGGTAGGCACACAGAAAGAGACATTGCTCACCTTGCAGAGACAGCGTGTGCATGTGATGATCCTGGATGCGGATCTTCTGGAAGAAGACTGTGCGTTCATATCCATCATCAAGGGTATGGAAGAAGGCCTTCCCATTATTATCTGTGCAGAGACCAATACCCCTGAATTTGAAATCAGGATCAGGCAGAAACGCATATTTTACTACCACATAAAATCTTTTGGGATTCAGGATCTCGAAATGGCCGTATCAAACGCGATCCTCAAGGTTTCCCAACAAGCTTGGAGGACCACAACATGTCCATAGGTGACAAGATCAAATCCGGGGAATTTGTTGTCTTGGGAGAATTTGAACCGCCAAAGGGCTCTGATTTCTCGCCCCTTCTGAGCATGGCCAATCTTGTGAAAGGCCGTGTGGACGGTCTGATCGTGCCTGAAATGGCCAATGCCGTAATGAAGGCCAGCTCACTGGGAGGCTGCTGCTTCCTCCAGTCACACGGGTTTGAAACTGTTCTGCAGGTTTCGAGCCGCGACCGGAACAGGCTCGCCCTTCAGGCAGACATCCTCGCCGCCGCAGGGATGGGGATTTCCACCATTATGGCCATCCCAGGCGACGAAATACGCTACGGGGACCACCACCAGGCAAGGGCCGTTTATGACCTCGATCTGATCGGCCTGCTGGACTGCCTCCAAAAGCTTCAGGATGGCAAAGACATGGCCGGGATCGAACTGCAGGGCTCCCCCCGGTTTGTGGTTGGAACCACCTTCAATGCAGGGGCCAGGGGAGGTGCCATGGGCATTGAGTTGGAAGAACTGAAAAAGAAAATCGACAAAGGAATCAGGTTTGCAGTAACCACGCCCGTCTTCGATGTGAATGGATTTCAACAGACCCTTCGGCGACTGGAATCCGCCGGCACATCCGTCATTCCAACGGTCCTGCTCCTGAAATCGGCAGGCATGGCCCGATACATTGACCGGAATATCAGCCATATCTCCATACCCCCCGAGACCATCCAGTCCATACAGAAGGCGCCCGACAAGGTTCGCAGGTGTGTCCAGGTTGCCGGCGAAACCGTGAAGCAGTTGAAGCAAATGGGTGTGGCCGGTATCTCCATATCGACCCTCGGATGGGAGGATAAACTTCCACAAATCCTGGATGAAGCCAGAATCTAAGAAAGGAAAACAAAACATGTCTCAAAATTCCCCCAACAAGATATCCGGATCCGTGATGGTTGTAGGCGGTGGTATTGCAGGGATGCAATCCGCGCTGGATCTTGCCAATTCCGGCTACTACGTCTACCTGGTAGAAAAATCGTCAGCCATTGGCGGGCTTATGTCACAGCTGGACAAGACATTCCCCACCAATGACTGCGCCATGTGAGTGATCTCGCCCAAACTGGTCGAGGTCGGCCGGCATCTGAATATCGAGCTCTTAACCAATACAGAAATCCTTGATCTGCAGGGAGATGCGGGAGACTTCAGGGCGCGTGTTGTCCAGCAGCCCCGCTACGTGGATCTCAGCAAGTGTACAAGTTGCGGCGAGTGCGCCAAGGTGTGTCCCATCGAACTGGACGATGAGTATAACGAGGGCCTTGCCACCCGGCGGGCCGCATACAAACGTTACCCGCAGGCCATCCCTGGAGCCTTTGCCATCTCCAAGAGGGGAACGGCACCCTGCAAGGCCACCTGTCCTGCGCACGTCAGTATCCAGGGCTACATCGCGCTCATAAAGGAGGGAAAATACCGGGAAGCCCTTGAGCTCTTTAAGGAAGCCCATCCTTTTCCATCCGTGTGCGGCCGGGTCTGCCACCACCCCTGTGAAGAAATATGCACCCGCAGCGACGTTGAAGAACCCCTGGCCATACAATACCTGCACCGGTTTCTTGGCGATCTGGACCTTTCAAGTGACGAACCGTACATTCCGAAGGCGGAAGCTGAACGAGCGGAAAAGGTAGCGGTCATCGGCGCGGGACCCGCAGGCCTTGCCGCCGCCTACTTCCTCAGATGGAAGGGATACCAGGTGACCGTATTTGAGAAACTTCCCGTGGCCGGAGGGATGATGGCAGTGGGCATTCCTGCCTACCGCCTGCCAAGGGATATCCTGGCCCAGGAAATAAAAATTATCGAAGACATGGGTGTGGAGATTCGAACGGGTGTCACCTTTGGAAAAGATGTCACCCACGCCGGACTCAAGGAAGACGGTTACCAGGCGGTGTTTCTGGCCACCGGTCTCCATCTGAGCCGGGGTCTGGGTGTGGAGGGAGAAGATCTCCACGGCGTACTCAAGGGTGTGGACTTCCTGCGCCACTCGGCCCTGGGAGAGCCTGCGTCAGTAGGTAAAAAGGTCATCGTCATCGGGGGCGGCAATGTGGCCATCGATGTGGCCTTGACGGCAAAACGCAAGGGCGCTGAAGAGGTCACCCTGGTGTGCCTTGAAAAACGTGAAGAAATGCCCGCCTGGGACTACGAAATCGAAGATGCACGCGAGGAAGGCGTCCGGATCGTCAACAGTCTGGGTCCGAATAAGTTCCTGGACAGTGAAGGGCACCTTACCGGTATTGAGTTCAAGCGTTGTACCGATGTGTTTGATGAAAGCGGTGCTTTCAGGCCCCAATACGACGAAGACGATCTCACTCCCATGGAGGCCGAAACTGTGATCGTGGCCATTGGACAGGCCGCCGACCTCTCCTTTTCTGAAACTGAAAATGTGGCCGTCACCCCGAGGGGAGGGCTTGAAGCTGATCCCCTCACCCTGGAGACGCCCGTTTCCGGCGTCTTTGCCGGGGGAGACGTCCTGTACGGGCCAAAGAGTGTGGTCGAGGCTGTCGCCTGTGGAAAAGAGGCGGCTATCAGCATTGACCGGTACATCAACGGTCTTGATCTGCGCACGGGAAGGGAGAAGGAATGGCGTTACGAGAAACCCGGCACAGAGGGTGAGTCGCTCATGCAAAGGACAGCCATGAGGACGCGGCCCGTCGAAGAACGCAAAGGGAATTTCCAGGAGATCGCCCTGGGTTTCACTGAGGGTGAAACAAGGGAAGAGGCGGAACGGTGCCTCAAATGCGGCATCTGCTCTGAATGCTACCAGTGTGTCAAGGCCTGCCTTGCCGGGGCCGTGGATCATGAGCAGAAGCAATTGCAACGTGAGATACGGGTGGGCTCGGTGCTCCTGTGCGCCGGGGCGGATCCATTCGATCCTTCTCCCTACGGCGCCCTCTATCACCATCAGGATCACCCCAACGTCCTCACGAGCCTGGAATTTGAACGAATCCTGAGCGCCACGGGCCCCACAATGGGTCACCTGAAAAGGCCCTCGGACGATAAAGAGCCCAAAAAGATTGCCTGGTTGCAATGTGTGGGCTCAAGGGATCTGGCCCATTGCGGAAACGGATACTGCTCAGCTGTCTGCTGCATGTATGCCATCAAGGATGCCATGATTGCCAAGGAGCACGCGGAAGAGCCCCTAGATACCGCCATCTTCTACATGGATATGCGTACGTTCGGAAAAGACTATGAAAAGTATCTGAACCGGGCAAAGGACGAAGCCGGGGTACGATTCGTTCGATCGAGGATTCACACCATTGACCCCATTCCGGGCTCGGACGACCTCCTGGTCAAATACTCGGATGACTCCGGCATCATCCATGAAGAGGTCTTTGACATCGTGGTTCTGTCCGTGGGCCTTCAAGTCAAAGAAGAGACCGTTCAGCTGGCAAAAAGGCTCAGCATAGATCTGGATCATTACAACTTTGCCGCAACGCACCCCTTCAGTCCGGTAAACACATCCCGTGAAGGTGTCTATGCCTGCGGTATTTTCCAGGGGCCGAAGGACATCCCCAGTTCGGTCACGGAGGCCAGCGCGGCGGCGTGCGCCGCGGGGGTGTCCCTGACCGAAGCCAGGGGCACGGACATCAGGACACTGGTCTTACCCGAAGAGCTGGATGTCGTGGGACAGGATCCGAGAATCGGCGTGTTTATCTGCAATTGCGGAATCAATATAGGTGGTGTTGTGGATGTACCGGCGGTCGTGGAATATACCAAATCCCTCCCCCATGTCACCTACGCCGATGACAATCTCTTTACCTGTTCCCAAGATACACAGGAAAAGATGAAGGAAGTCATCAAAGAAGAAAACCTGAACCGGATCGTGGTGGCCTCCTGCTCCCCCAGGACCCACGAACCGCTGTTTCAGGAAACCCTCCAGGCCTGCGGGCTCAACAAATACCTGTTTGAGATGGCAAACATCAGGGACCAGGACTCCTGGGTTCATGGGGATGATCATGAAGCGGCCACCCTCAAGGCGAAAGACCTGGTCCGCATGGCCGTGGCCAGAGTGGGACTGCTTGAACCTCTCCACGAAAAAAAGATCCAGGTGAACCGCCGTGCCCTCGTGGTCGGCGGCGGCGTGGCAGGGATGACGGCCGCCCTCTCCATGGCGGACCAGGGGTTCGAAACCGTCATTGTGGAGAAGGAAGCGGAGCTTGGCGGTCTTTCCCGCCAGCTCACCAGCACCATTGAGGGCGCCGATATCCGGGCCTATCTGGACGATCTGGCTGAAAGGGTCCGGAATCACCAAAAAATACAGGTCCTGACCCAATCCCTTATCGTGAATTTTGGGGGTTTCAAGGGAAACTTCACAACCGAGGTGATCGTCGGCCCGTCCATGTATGAGAGAAAAATCGATCACGGGGTGGTGATCATTGCCACCGGCGCGCTGGAATATTCACCCAGGGAATTTCTCTATGGTCAGGACGATCGGGTCATGACCCAGATCGAGCTCGGCAAGGTCCTGGAAGAAACGGGCGCCGCCGACCTGAACCAGGTGGTGATGATACAGTGTGTCGGGTCCAGGAACGATGAGAATCCCAACTGCTCTCGCATCTGCTGCCAGAGTGCCGTAAAAAACGCACTGCATATCAAGGAACTCAACCCGGAGGCTGATGTCTTTGTGCTTTACCGAGACATCCGCACCTATGGACTCCTTGAGGACTACTACCGGCAGGCACGTGAGAAAGGTGTCATGTTTTTCCGCTACAGCCGGGAAGAGCCCCCGGTGGTAGAAGCCTCTGAAAATGAGTTGCTGGTCACATTCAAAGACCACGTTCTCCAACGTGAGATCAGGATTTCACCGGACCTTCTCGCCCTGAGCGCCGGCATGGTGGCCCAGGACACGGAAGAACTGGCCAATATTCTGAAAGTCCCAAGAAACCCCGAAGGGTATTTCATGGAAGCCCACGTCAAGCTTCGTCCTGTGGATATGCCGGCGGATGGGGTATTTGTCTGTGGTACGGCCCACAGCCCCAAACTCGTTACCGAGACGATCGCCCAGTCCCTGGCCGCTGCTTCTCGCGCCAGCACCTTCCTGTCACAACCCGAGATCCTTCTCTCGGCAATCGTGGCCACGGTGGATCAGGATCGGTGTGCTTCATGTCTTATCTGTGTCCGGTCATGCCCCTTCGGCGTGCCTCGCATCAACGAAGAGGGCGTCAGCGAAATAGATGTGGCCATGTGCCACGGATGCGGCATCTGTGCATCGGAATGCCCGGCCAAGGCCATTTCGTTGAACTGGTATGAAGACGACCAGGTCCTGAGCAAGGTGGAAGCCCTGCTGGAAGGGGTGTTGTGAAGGTGGAAGTGGGAAGGCGGAATGCGTAAGGATAAAGGCATAAGGCACAAGGCATAAGGCTTAAGGCTGAAAGTGAAAGCATAATGAATGGAATGCTCATAAAGATGATTACTGCGCGAAGCACTCACTCTTTTTCCTCTGCCGCTATCGGCAGAGGAAAAGTCTGTGTGGTCTGCGTGAGTCTGCGGCTAATATAGGAGGAAAATAGATGATGGAAGGATTCAAACCGATTATTGTTACATTTTGCTGCAATTTCTGAGGCTACACCGCTGCGGACCTGGCAGGTTCCATGCGTCTTCAGTATCCGGACACGATCAGGGTCATCAGGGTCCCATGCACCGGCAAGGTGGATATTCTCCATCTTCTCCGGGCCTTTGAAAAAGGCGCAGATGGGGTGTATGTTGTGGGATGTATGGAAGGGGATTGCCGCTTCAACCAGGGCAACCTCCGGGCCAGGAAGCGAGTGGAACAGGCCCAGGCGATCCTTGAGGCGATCGGCATCGGAGGAGACCGGGTACAGATGTATAATCTTTCCTCCGGAGAAGGGCCCAAGTTCGCAGAATATGCGAGGGAAATGACTGAAAGGATAGAAAAAATGGGGCCAAACCCCCTAAAGGCGGCCAGGCAGAAAAAGGCGGCCTGAGCGTGCAAGAAAGAGAGGTTACTTGAGATGATTGTTGCTGACAAAAAGCCCATTGAAGAGATCATTGAAGAGGTCAAGGACTATAACTCCATTCTCATAGCCGGGTGCAACGAATGCGTGACGGTCTGTGAGGCCGGAGGGAAGAAGGAGGTCGGGATCCTGGCCTCAGCGCTGCGCATGTACTTCATGAACCTTGGGAAGGATGTGAAAATCGACGAGGTCACCCTTGAACGCCAGTGCGATCATGAATACCTGGAAGAAATCAGGAACAACATTGATCAGTACGATGCAGTTCTCTCCATCGCCTGTGGCGTAGGGGTTCAGTTTATGGCGGAAAAATATTTTGATAAGCCCATCCTCCCCGGGGTAAATACGTGCTTTCTCGGGGTCACCGAGGAGCGTGGTGTCTGGACAGAGCGCTGTCAGGCCTGCGGCCAATGCATCCTGGCCAGTACCGGTGGGATATGCCCCGTTTCCCGCTGTGCCAAACGGCTCTTCAACGGCCCCTGCGGAGGATCAACAAAGGGAAAGTGCGAAATCAACAGCGAAGTGGACTGTGCCTGGCAGTTGATCGTCGACAGGCTCAAGGAACTGGACAAGCTTGAGGACTATGAAAAGCTTACGCCGATCAAAGACTGGTCCACGGACAGGGCCGGCGGGCCTAGAAAAGTGGTTAGGGAGGACGTGAAACTATGAGCAATGCGAAGCCGAAGACACCCAGCAAATTGGAAAGGATTCTTGCCGCAGGGCATCTGGCAGTCACCTCCGAATGTGGCCCTCCCAGGGGCAGCGACGGGTCCGTCATCGAGAAAAAGGCCGAGATGATCAAGGACCATGTGGATGCCATCAACATCACCGACAATCAAACTTCCGTCACCAGGATGTGCAGCCTTGCCTCCTGCATTCGCCTGAAACTGATGGGCCTTGAACCGGTTCTTCAGATGGTGGTTCGCGACCGCAATCGCATCGCCCTGCAGAGTGATATCCTGGGCGCAGCATCCTTTGATATCCACAATGTGCTCTGCCTTTCCGGCGACCACCAGGTATTCGGGGATAGTGCCACCGGGCAGAACGTCTTTGATATTGATTCCATGCAGTTGATCCAGACGGTCAGGCACATGCGCGACGAGGGGAAATTCCTTGGGGGAGATGAAATCAATAGTCCCCCTAAACTGTTTGTCGGGGCGGCCGCGAACCCATTTGCGGATCCGTTCGAGATCCGCGTTCCCCGGCTGGCCAAGAAAATAGCCGCCGGAGCGGAATTCATCCAGACCCAGTGCATCTACAATCTGGACAAATTCGAACTCTGGATGAAACAAGCAGGGGATCGGGGCCTCCTGGATAAAGTTTACATCATGGCGGGACTCACCCCCCTCAAGACCGCCGGGATGGCAAAATACATGAAGAACCGCGTGCCCGGCATGGATGTACCGGATGATGTTATTAAGCGAATGAGCGGGGTCCCCAAGGAAAAGCAGGCTGAGGAGGGGATAAAAATCTGTGTAGAATCCATTCAACGTCTCAAGGAAGTCCAAGGCATGAGCGGCTTCCATATCATGGCCATCGAATGGGAGGAAAAAGTCCCCGAGATTGTGGAACAAAGCGGGCTTTATCCAAGGCCTGAAGTGTGATGACTTCGTATTTATAAACAGTAACCAAGTGAAAGGAGGTTCACTATGCCTAATCCCTATATCCTGGTAGTAGATGATGATCCGGATCTGGTGGAAACCGTAGCTATGATGCTGGAAAGCAAGGGATGCGATGTGGGCCGGGCTTACGACGGTGTGGAAGGCGAAGAGTCCATCAAGGAGCGCCGACCTGACCTCATTATCCTGGATGTCATGATGCCCAGAAAAGATGGGTATGTCCTTTGCGGGGAACTCAAGTCCCAGGACGAAACAAGAGAAATCCCCGTGGTGCTTCTCACGGCCGTTGGGGAAGCCGTTCCCACCACCAAATATACCCACGCTGACGGAATGTCCACTGAAGCGGACGACTATATCGCCAAGCCTATTGACACGGAGGGTTTGTGGGAAGTAGTGAGCGCTCTGCTTTAGCCTGATCAGATCGTTCGACACGGATTTCTCGGGTGAGTGGCCCGCCATGGGACATCCCGGACGTTATTATAATCCGGCGGCATAAGGGGGAACGCTCTTGTCTGATGCTTCAAATAGACTCGGGGGTTTCAAGGTCCTGAAGGGATTGACCGGCTTTTCCGTCATCTATGCCTTGGAAGGTCATCGTCCTGTTGCGCCTCTTTATCGCCAACTGTCCGAAAAAAGGATAAATCTTCCCTTCCTCGTTCTGGAAAACCAGGGAGGGAGCGGTGGTCTCCAAATGGTCGTGGAAACCCCGGATGCCTTGCAAACATCGCGTACCCTGGGGGTGATTTCTGTTCAGGCCAACCACGCATCCGGGAAAAAGGCCATCCTATCCCTGTTCCCCCATCGAAATGATCCCCACATAGCCGGGGCCCTGATGCAGGCCCTTGGAAAGAACGGCATTTCCTTCGATGGTCTTGCGCACTCCCAATCCGCTATCTCGGTCGTTCTCGACGAGTCGGCACTCAACCGAGCGGCGAGCGCCCTTTTCGAACCCTTCCGTTTTGGTGCTTACCGTACCCCGGCGGACTGGAAACTGGCCCAGGAGGGAAAAGAGGAACTGCTCAAAGAGGTCGTGGCCACTTACCAGGAACAACGGCCAAAGGTCTACTGTCTGGAATGGCGTGACCGATTGACGCTCCTACAGGTAATGTTCCAGAGTTCATACGGAGGGGCCGTTGGTCTTATTTTTGAAGGCCTGGCAGAATTGGGATTTGGCCTGACCTTCCTGATTACCTCGCCGCCGAGGGCCGAAGGAGAAGCACGAATGCTCTTTTGTGTTCACCAAGCTTTTGAACATCACGTTATTTCCCTGACCGAAAGATGGCTTCCCGACGCCGTCACGGTGGAAACGCCTTCCGTTGCCCTTTTTTCAATGAATGGACCACATTTCGGCGACCGCTACGGCCTGGTTGATGAACTTCTCACCGCATTCGATCTGGCTGGTGTGGACCTCCTGGCCATGAGCTGCTCCATTGCTTCCATGGCCGGAGTGGTGCCTTCCGGGCAGATCCAAAGGGCCACCGATGCAATCCGGAACCGTTTCGAAGTCCCTTCGGTGATTCATAAAGATTCCTCATAGGGGTCAAGATCAAATGGAAGACACACGAAAAGGCATCGCTACATGCCCATCATGCCATGTGCAGTACAGGGTCCCTCTCAATCTGGAAGGGAAAAGGGCCCGCTGCAAAAAATGCGGCGTCAGATTCCTCTTGCATTTTAGGTCCGATACTGCGAAGCCTTCCAAGACACCCGGTCCTGCTGATCAGCTTCCCCCTCGGGAAAGAATAGAGGAAGTTGAAAAGCGCGAAAGCGCGAGCCGGGAGGAGACGCCGGGTACTTTGCCGTCCCCTTTCCAGGTGACGGTTTCCGATGACAAGATGGCGGCACTTCTTTCCTTTTCTGGGTCCCCGTCCTCCCCCATCACAGTGGAAGCCGTAAAGGAAGGCCTCGCATCAGAGGGGGTTTGCTGCGGGATCGCTGACGATCAGGAGATAAAGAATCTGCTCCAAGATCTTCCCCAACCCCCCCAGCCTCTCATCGTCGCGCGAGGCAAAACGCTTATCGAAGGACAACCTCCTGAAATCATCTATTACTTTGACACGGATCCCATGGAAATCGGTACGCTCAAGCAGGGCGGCGTCATGGATTTTCGTGATCGCGGAGAGATCCCCCAGGTCAAGAAAGGGGCACTCCTCGCCATGAAGTCATCGGGATCGCCCGGGGAACCGGGGATGGACGTTTTTGGAGAGGAGATCCCCTGCTCTAAAGCAAAGGACGTCAAACTCAGATGCGGCAAGGGAGCCGAAAAATCAGAAGACGGCCTCAAGGCCCATGCCCTGGTGGATGGCGAGCCCGTGTTGTCGGCAGACGGGAAGATCTCCGTGTTTTCCAGGCTCCAGATCCCCGGCGATGTGGGTCTCAGGACCGGACACGTCAAATTTGACGGAGATATCGATGTGCGCGGTACGATCCAGAATGATTTCCGTGTTGAAGGGGGACGCTTGTCAGCCGGGGAGATCCTCAGGACCGATATCAATATTACAGGCGATATTGCCGTGACGGGAGGCATTATTGGGGCGGCTATACATGGTGACGGAAATCTGAAGGCCAGATATATCCACGAGGCGAGAATACATGTCCTGGGAGACGTGGTTGTGGAAAAAGAGGTGATCGACTCCAATATTACCGCCAGCGGGGCCTTCCTCATGGAGAGGGGGAAAGCCTTCAACTCCCGGATTTCAGCTACGATGGGGATCAGGACGAATCAGATCGGATCAGAAGGATCCAAGCCATGCACTTTGACCGTAGGGATAGATGAAGGCGCACAAGAAAAGATAAGGACCCTCAAAACTCAAAAGAGCATCCTGAGGACGAAACAAAAAAAATTTGAGAAAGTGATCTCTAAACTCCAGGTCCTTTCCGCCGACATGCACAGGGAAATCGCTGAATTCGCCCAGGTTCAGGATCGCGGCACACTGGAGCAAAAGGCGCTCAAGGAAAAATTCGAAGAAATGACCAAGGCCGGCGACAGCGGAGACGTCTCCCACCTCGCCCAAAGAATTGAAGAATTGGACGCGGAAATCCGCCGGGCCGATGAAAGGCTCGGGAAACGCATGGACCAGCAGGACAAGGTCCAACGGAAAATCGACGAATTGGAAGGCCGGCTGAAGGAGATTGAATCCGACATTGAGCTACTGGCCGAAGACATGGAAAGGATTGATGAGTGGTCAAAATCCGCTGGAGGGTCGCCGAGCGTCAAGGTCGGGAAAACGATCTATTCCAATACCACCATCACGGGGCCCCACTGCACCATCCGCTTGAGAAGAAACAGAGAGTGCTCTCTTATCACGGAAAAGCAGGTACGAAAGCCGGACAGCCAGGAGTTGGTCTGGGAGATGGCTGTTGCGCCCCTGAAGTAAGAAATGTTCTCTAAAGGAGTCCTCCGGCCTTCATGATATCCGGCACCAGTTCTTCGCGTCCTATGGCCATGATGTGCACGCCGTCACACATCCGTTCGTTCCGAATCCGGTTGATCATGCGTCCCGCTATCTCGATTCCTTTTCCAACAGCGCCCCCCTTCGGGGCAGATGCCATCTCCTCGATCAAGTCCTTCGGTACACTGACGCCGGCGACATTTTTGTTCATGAATCGCGCCATTGGGGCCGAGGTGAGGAGGATGACGCCGGCCAGGATCTTCACCGGAAACTGTCTGGCATAATCCATAAATTCCTTGAAGTGATCCAGGTCATAAACGGCCTGCGTCTGGATGAATTCAGCCCCCGCCTCCACCTTTTTCTCGAATTTGATCAGCTGTGGTTCCAATGGATTGGCTTCGGGTGTCACGATGGCTCCCGCACAAAAGGACACGGTACCGTCAAGATCGCTTTTGCCCAGGTCCTTCCCCTTTTCAAGTCGTCTGACGGTCGCGAGGAGTTGACTGGAATCCAGATCGAATACCCCCTTGGCCTCTTTGTGATCCCCGAGGACAATTGAATCGCCGGTCAGGCACAGGACATTGTTGATGCCGCGACTGGAGGCAAACAGGAGATCGGCTTGCAGGGCCATCCGGTTTCTATCCCTGCAGGTCATCTGGAGGATCGGCTCACCACCCATCTCTTTGACGAGAAGCGCACCCCCCAATGAAGGAAACCGCATGACCGAACTTTGATGATCCGTCACGTTCATGCCATCCACTTTATCCTTCAGGAGTTCCACGTGGTGCCGCATCTTTTCCAGGTTGGTCCCCTTGGGCGGGGCTACCTCGGAGGTTACGACAAACTTTCCTGAATCAAGCGCCTCTTTGAATAGCGATACCATTTTCATTACCTCAGCATCTAACCCAACCGAATTTTTCCGGGGCTGGGTTCTCCCTGGTGGTTTCTGGGTTTCTGCAGGACCCGCATTGAATCCAGCCGTCCAAGCTCCTTGAGGCGGTTGTAGATGAGGGTCCAGGCGCAATCCTTTTCCTCATCAATCTCGCATTTCCCGTTGTTCGTCCCCCCGCAGGGCCCATTGACCAGGCCTTTGTGACAGGAGGTGACGGGGCAGATGCCACCCGTCTCGCCAATGATGCAGGTCCCGCATTGGGTGCAGACCTCGTCAAACCTTCCGGGTGCGGTCTCCTTTCCAATGAACAGGGTATCCAGGGCGGGGACCACCATTTTTTTTAACTGCCTGGCTATGGTCTGGACTCCGAAGGCACAGGTCATGATCAGGAATGCGTCTGCCTGGTTCATCTGCCCGGCGTATTCCGCCAAAATCTCCCCGGTCATGTGGTCACAGGCCACCGGCAGAACGGTTAGCCCTGTAACCAGCTTTCCCTTCAGAGAGAGTTTTTCTTTCATGCTTTCCACTTCAGGCATCCCACCCGTATGGGTTAGGGTCACACACGTCCCGCAGCCTATCACGAAGATCCTTTGTGATCCTGAAAGGAGCCTGTCAATCTCCTCTTCAGATTTCTGTCTGGTTATGGATCTGATCATGCCTCTCTCCTATCCTTTTCAAGGTCGCATCTCAAGCACCTGGTAGCCTCCAGCCTTGCCTGGGACTCTACGAAACCCTTTTCCACTTCCCTGAAATCCCTTGCCCTTTTCTCAGGATCTGCCAGCTCTACCGATACTCTGGGGCGGTCTTTTCCTGTCTCATCGTCCAAAGCAAGTTTTGAGTCTTCGGCAAGGCGGGTCTTTTCATCCAGGATAGTAAAACCGCCTTTTTCTCCTCTCAAATACCTGTCTATGGAGAGGGCCGCTCTCCTGCCAGAGGCTATGGCCCTTATGACATAAGTGGGTCCTGTGGTAAAATCCCCACCGGCAAAGATACCCGGGATGTTGGTGGAAAGGGTATTTTCATCCACGATCAGACTGCCCCACAGCGCCCGTTCCAACTGGCTATCCTCCGAGAGAAAGGCCATGTCAGGTGCCTGGCCGATGGAAATGATAATGTGGTCCGCCTCGATTATCTGGCTGCTTTCTTCGTCAAAACCGGGATTGAAGCGTCCCTCACTGTCAAAAACCGATAGGCACCGTACGAAGTGGATACCTGTCACTTTCCCGGCCTCGTGTATGATCTCCCTGGGGCCCCAGGAAGGATTGAGGACAATGCCCTCTTCCAGGGCTTCACCTATTTCCTTCTCCCAGGCCGGCATCTCGTCCCTTGCTTCCAGACTGAAGATCTGGACATTGTTCGCGCCAACCCTCAGGGCCGTCCTGGCCACATCGACGGCAACGTTACCGCCTCCCACCACAAGGACCCTGCCCGCCAGCCTGATGTCCTTCCCTGTTTTCACGGCGGTAAGGAACGGGAGGCCATAATGAAGGCCTTCAAGCCCCTCTTCTTCTCCGGGGATTCCCATCCGTTTACTGGCCTGGGCACCCGCAGCCACGAAAACAGCATTATAGCCTTCCTTCATCAGGTCGTTTACGGTATGATGGGCATCTATGGGCGTGTTGTACCGGATATCAACCCCGCAGCTCTCAATGTATTCAACCTCTTCCTGGATGACCCCCCGGGGGAGTCGAAAATCGGGGACGGTGATACCCAGCATGCCCCCGGCCACGGGCTGGTTCTCAAACACGGTGACACCGTATCCCACCCTGGCAAGGAAATAGGCGCAGGTGAGTCCTGCGGGTCCTGCACCAACCACCGCCACCTTTTCCTTTCTCGTTACAGGGTATGGTTCCTTCCTTGGGCCGATGTGCCTGAAGTACCAATCGGATGCAAACCGCTTGAGGGAGCGAATGGCCACAGGTTCATCCAGCTCACCCCTGCGGCATTTGAATTCACAAGGGTGGATGCAGATTCGACCGCATACAGCAGGAAAAGGATTTCGCTCGCGGATGATCTCCACGGCATTTTCATATCTCCCTTGGGCAATGGCAGCCACATAGTTGGGGACGTCTATACCTGCGGGGCAGGCGTGCTGGCAGGCGGAGATGACCATGGCATCGCAGGTCGCGCCTGCGCAACGGTGTTCAAGGATATGGTCCTCATATTCCTTGCTGAAATACCGCAAGGTGGAAAGAGCGGGTTTGGCACAGGTCTGGCCGAGGCCGCAGAGAGACGCCTCGGTAATGGTCTCTCCCAGATCCCGAATGGTCTCCATGTCTTCAATCCGGCCTTCGCCGCGGGTGATGCGGGTGAGTATCTCCAACAACTGGGTCGTCCCGAGGCGACAGGGCGCACATTTGCCACAGGACTCCGACTGCGTGAAGCTCAGAAAAAACCGGGCGATCTCCACCATGCAGTTGTTTTCATCCATGACCACCATCCCGCCCGATCCCATGATGGCGCCTATCCGCTGGATGGTATCGTAATCTATGGGAAGATTCAGGTATTGGGCCGGTACGCAGCCTCCCGAGGGGCCACCCATCTGGACGGCCTTGAACTGCCTTCCTTTAGGGATACCCCCGCCGATGTCAAAGACCACCTCCTTTATGGTCACGCCGATGGGAACTTCCACAAGACCGGTGTTGTTGACCTTTCCCGCAAGAGAAAAGATCTTCGTTCCCCTGCTCTTTTCCGTCCCGACCTCCCCATACCAGCCGGCACCTTTGCTGACAATGAGCGGGATATTGGCCCAGGTCTCCACGTTGTTGATATTGGTGGGCTTGCCGTCCAACCCCGATTGGGCCGGAAACGGGGGTCTGGCCCTCGGCATCCCCCTTTTTCCCTCTATGGAAGCCATGAGGGCGGTCTCCTCACCACACACGAACGCGCCCGCCCCCATTTTCAGCGACAAATCGAAACTGAAACCCGTTCCCAGAATGTTTTCACCAAGGAGGCCGAGGGCCTGCATCTGTTCCAGGGCAATAGTCAGGTGCGTAACGGCGATGGGATATTCTTCCCGAACATAGATATAGCCGTGTGCGGCACCCATGGCATAGGCGCCGATGAGCATCCCCTCCAGGACGGCATGCGGGTCCCCTTCCAGCATAGCCCGGTCCATGAATGCGCCGGGATCCCCTTCATCCGCATTGCAGATAATGTATTTCGGGCGACCTGGGGCCCGCCGCGCGAATTCCCATTTGACCCCCGTGGGGAACCCGGCTCCGCCTCGCCCGCGCAATTTGGCCTTCTTGACCTCTTCAATGACCTGATCAGGGGTCATGGTGGAGACGGCCTTCACCAGGGCCTCGTAGCCGCCGGTCGCGATATGGTGTTCTATCCGGGTGGGATCTATCCTGCCGCAACGGGCCAGGACCCGTCTCTCCTGCCTTTCATAGAAAGGGATCTGGTCACGGTAGTAAATGGGTTTACCGGTCTGCGGATCCCTGTAGGCGAGACGATCCACGAGCCGGTTCTTCTTCAGGGTCATATCCACGATTTCAGCGGCGTCTTCAGGAGAGACCTCATGGTATTGAATTCCCTGGGGCTCTATGGCGATGACGGGGGCCTTGGCACAGAAACCGTGGCAACCGGTTGGACGCACCTCTACCTCCCGGGACAGCCCCTGTTTTCCGATCTCATCCCGGAAGGCCTCCAGGACCTCAGCGGATCCATAGGCCCGGCAGCCCGTCATGCAGATGTGCACCTGAGTCTTACCCTCACCCTGCCTGGCTTTGACCCTGTTACGGAACCATTCAAGCTGCCCTATCGACTCAAGTTTTTCCACCATTCTCCATGCGTCTCCCGCCCTCACTCTGTCCGTATCCCTACCCGATCTTCGACTGTTCACCGCGATACTGGGCAAGCACACTCGTCACCTTGCCTGGCGAGAGCTTCCCGAAATAGATCTGGTTCACCATCATTGTGGGTGCCAGAAAACAGGCTCCCAGACAGGCCACGGTCTCCAGGGTGAATTGGTAGTCTTCGCTCGTTTCGCCCTCTTCGAGGCCCAATTCTTTCCTCATCAACCTGAGGATACTCCGTCCGCCACGCACATGACAGGCAGTCCCCCGGCAGACCCGGACAACGTATTTCCCCTTGGGTTCAAGACTGAACCCTGCATAGAAGGTAATGACACCCTGCACCTGGGACGGAAAGAGATTCAAGGCCTCCGCCACGGGTTCGATGGCCTCAGGGGGGACATATCCGAATGCTTCCTGGATCTCCTGTAGCATGGGAATCAGACCCCATTTCCTGTTCCGGTACCCCTGAATAAGGGCATCCAGCTGATCCCGGTCTATCGCTCTCTTTTCCATTCCCTATCACTCCCCAACCCTATTTACCCTTGCTGAGCACGTTATCCAGCCTCCGAAACCCTCATCATCCACGTCTTTCAAAGGCAGGAGGTTCATGGCGTCATTCTCTGCGAAGCCCTTTGGCACCAGGATGAGCCCAGGGGAAAGTCTCTTTTCCACCCGCATGGCTCTTTCTACAAACCCGGCAGGCGACTCAACCCGTATGATGTCGCCCTCGCTGAAACCCAGCGTAATGCTATCCTTTTCAGAGATTTCAATCTCCCCTTTCCATCCGCCTCCGCCGATTCGCTCCGATCTGGACGTACGGGTTCCACTCCCAAGGTGGCAACGAAAAGAACCCAGAATGACCGTAAACGGATAGGTATCCTCCTTCATTGTGTTTTCACAAACGTGGACAGGGAAAAACCCAGGTTCATCACCCTGCTCACGTTCCTGAGGGTCGGTCTCCGGTTTTCCGGCGTGAACCCATCCTCCCGGGACTGGGCCGGCAATGTCCTTGTATTCGGGCACCAGCCCTGCTATCTCGCCCCTGATTTTCTCAAGGGATCCGTAGGTCTCTGGATAACCAGTCTTTTTCAACAGGAGATCCAGGATCTCCCAATCCGCTTTGGCGCCCCCGGGAGGTAAAGCGGCCGGCTCAAAGCCTTGTATCCTGCCTTCCATGTTGGTGAACGATCCACTCTTTTCAGCGAAGGCGGCCCCTGGGAGAACCACATGGGCCAGTTGGACCGTTTCGGTCTTTACGATATCCTGCACCACAAGAAATTCCAGGTTTTGAAGGGCCTTTCGGACCGTTTCCGACTGGGGCAGGCTACGAACCGGGTTTTCCCCCATCACGTACAAGGCCTTGATATGGCCCTTTTCCGCCTCCTGAATCATGCGGATGATACTGAGCCCCGGATCCGGGGACAGTCCGACCTTCCAGGCCCGCTCCCACGACTTGCGGAAATCGGATCGATTCAAGGGCTGAAAGCCCGGAAGGGTGTCCGGAACCGTTCCCATGTCCCATGCCCCGGCCTCGTTATTTTCGTAAGTCAAGACAAGAAACCGGTTTTCCCTTAGACCCGTGTTCCCGGTCAGGGCAGACAGGTTGAAAAGCGCCTCCATAATCTTGCGGGAGACCGGTTGCTGAAGGACGCCGTGGCCGACCACGAAGACCGTCTTCCTTCCCCGCAGCATGCCGGCCACCTTTGCCAGGGAACCTTCACTCATACCTGTCACACGGCAGATCTGCGTCATATCCAGGGAGGTTATCTGATGTTGAAAATCTCGAAAATCTTCGGCCAGGCCTTCCGATAAGGATCCGAGAACCTCCTCTTCCCTCGCAATCAATGCGGCAACCCCGTTCAGGAGCATGAGATCGGACCCGGGGTTTAACGGGAGCCAGTTACTGGATAAGCGACTCATATCAGTTTGGCGGGGATCCACAACGATGACGGGAATACCTTTCATGGCTGCCCTTTTCAGATGGTATCCCACCACCGGTGACGATTGTGTTGGATCAGCACCCAGAAGGAACAGGACCTCCGCTGACTCCAGCTTTTTCAAAGGGCCAAGACGGAAAAAGGTGCCCAGTTTTTCACGCATGGACATCAGGGCGGGACGCCCGGAAAGGCAGGTCCCGTTATCCACATGGTTTGTCCCGAAAACCACACGGGCCATCTTCTGGAAGAGGTAGTTTTCCTCGTTGGAACACTTTGAAGAACCTAAGAAACCGATACTCTGGGGGCCGAATTTCTCCTTGATCGCCATGAGGCGCTCTGATACCAGTTCCAGGGCACCATCCCAGGTTTCTTCCTCCAGCTCTCCATTCTTTCGGATCAGGGGAGATCGGAGTCGATCGCCCGCCCTCAGAAAATCTTGGCCAAAATGTCCACGGATACAGAGTGTGGGGCCATTGACACTGCCCTCCTGTCTACCGGGATTCACTTCGAGGAGTTGCCCTCCTCCGACACCGAGCGAGAGGGAACAGCCAACCCCGCAAAAACCGCAGACCGACCCGACTTCATGCTGGGGCGTCCCCACGTAATGGTCATTCCTGAGAGAAAGCGCTCCGGTTGGACAGATGGACAGGCAGGTTCCGCAGAACGTGCAGGTTGAAGCTTCAAGAGGGCGTTCATGGGCGGTAGCCGGACGCGACAGAAAGCCCCGGAGATTGTAGTCGATGGCCCCCACGGCTACCAGTTCGTGGTCGGCCCGGATGCACTTCCCGCACAGTACGCATTTGCTCAAGTCCCTGATGATGAAACGATTGGCCTGTTCAAAGGCCCTTGATGCGGGCATTGGATAGAGACCGGTCTCACCCACGCCAAGTTCCGCGGCTATGGCCCTCAGTCCACAGCGGTTTCCCTTATTGCAAACCAGACACGACTCAGGGTGCTCTGCCATCAGCAGCCGAACGATGTTCCTGCGATGTTTGGTTATCCTTGGCGAATCCGTTCTGATGACCATCCCCGAGGTTGCGGGAGTGACGCATGCCGCCGTGAGACGTCCCGTTTCCTCTTCCACAAGGCAGAGACGGCAGGCCCCCACCGGTTCCAGGGCCGGGTGGTCGCAAAGGGTGGGTATGCGGATCCCTTCCCGCCTGGCGGCCTGCAGGACGGTGGTTCCAACGGGACAGCTTATTCTCCTATCATTTATCGTCAGGGTAACCTGCTCCAAGTCGCGCCTCTCTTATTACCTGGTGCCCAGCCATAAATTACCTGAGCTTTGCCGCATCAAGGTAGTGCCCAAGATCCTCTTCCCCCCCGATGGTGATGATATGAACCCCCTGGCACAAATCCTTGAGTCCTTTCACCGTATCCGCGAAGATCTCCATGCTGGCCTTCTTTCGATCCAGTGCCTTTGCCAGCTTTTGGATGGTCCATTCCGGAACCATTCCTGATTTGATATGCCTGTTCAGAAAGCCTGCCATCCCAGCAGTCCTCAAAATCATCACCTCGGCAATCACAGGTATGCCGAAGGTCTGAACCCGTTTCAGGAATTTCTCAAAACGATCCACATCAAAGACCGGCGTGGTGAGGAAATAGCCCGCCCCGATCTTTGTCATCTCCTCCATTTCCTTCATCTCCAGGTCAGGGACGTTTTTTCCCCACCCTGACTCCACGCCGGAGCCAAGAACAAAGTCCGCCTTCTTCAGCAGCTCTCCTCCCTCAACCGTTCGGCCTTCCCGCATGTGCTCGAGGACGGAATCCAGTTTCCCCGCGTCCACGTGGAAAAACATCATCTCCTGGAGACTGTCCCCTGTTATGCGGTAGTCTTCTGTAAAAACGAGCAGGTTTTCGACGCCTGTTTCGTGGGCCTGAAGGAGATCCTTCTGAAGCTGAATGCGATTCTTGTCCCGCGTGGTGGTCTGATAAATGGCCTCAAAGCGGTTCTTGTTAAGTATTTCGCAAGTCTTGATGGTGTCGCCCACGACCCCCTCGATCTCCAGCTCGGGCACGGTGACGCCATCGACCCGCCCTCGGACCATTTCCAGGCTTTTTATGAGTTTTTCGGGTGATTCATCAACCGGGGCCTGGACTTCCGAGGTTACGACAAACTTTTTTTTCTCCAGCGATTGTTTAAGCTTCATGCGTTCCTCCGGCTGTTTTCTTGTTAAGCCACCATCAGGATTCGGGGCGTAACCCCAGCAACCTGGCCACCTCCTGTCTCAATTGAGGCAATGGGAGGGGCTTGGAAAAACAGAGATCCGCCCCATATTCCTTCATTTTCTTGAATTTCTCCTCATCCAGATAGGCCGACAGTACGATGATCTTGGTGTCTTTGGTTTCTTCGCTTTCTTTGATCTTTCTGCAGACTTCATAGCCCTTGATATCCGGCATCATGATGTCCAGTATCAACAGGTGGGGTTTAAAATGATTGACCTGCAACCCCGCCTCAAAACCGTCGGAAGCGGAAATGACCTCATAATCGAACGCCTCTTCTTCCAGGGCCTGGACAATCGTCTCCACGATGATCGCATCATCGTCCACCACCAGGATTCTCTTGATGCCGTTCTCCGGCTTTTTTTCCGGCAGGGGAATACCCTGCTTTCTCATAAAGGCTTCCAGGTCGCCCAGTTCGATACGCCTGTGGCCGCCCACTGTCTTGTAGGCCTTGATATGGCCGGCCTCTACCCAATTGATGATGGTCTTGGGTGACACCCGGCAATATTTACTCGCCTTGAAAACCGTCAGAATTTCGTCCATCCCTGGTCTCCTCCTGGATTCGTGTGATGTCTTGTTTTTCTATTTATTATATTTGTTGCCATTTGTCAACGCAAAAAGTGAGCAAGATTCATTTTTTTTGGCTAACGGATAACAGATCATTTATCATTAATATAGCATGTCTTCAGGCCTTTTCATTGCTTGCAACCTTCATCAAAGCAGTTTTGAGCCCCACTCCTTATCATCTGGATTTTCTATTTTTATCATAATTAATCTATTCAGCTTTATTTGGAAATAGGCAGGGTGATCGTAAAGGTAGTCCCGGAGCCCTTCTCGCTTTCGACCCGGATATCTCCCCCATGGTCCTTGATAAATCCGTGGCACACGGAGAGGCCGAGCCCCACGCCTTTTACGCTCGCCTTGGTGGTGAAAAAGGTATCAAAGATCTTGTCCAGGTGCTCCTTATCTATCCCTGTTCCCGTGTCGGCAATCTCAATAAGAACCTGTCCGCCCCGGGACCCTGTTGTCACGCTGAACGTGCCGCCTTCAGGCATGGCATCCCTGGCATTTGAGACCATGTTGAGGAAGACCTGTCGCAGCTGGTTTTTCGAGGCAAGGACTTTTTCAAGGCCTTCATCAAATGATGTTTTGATGCGGATACTGTTTTCTCTCAATTGTTTTTCATAAAGGAGCAGAATCTCGTCCAAGGCTTCGTTGATATCCATCGGCTGCTTTTCTTCCTGGTCGGGCTTTGAAAAAGAGAGCATTTTCCTCAGCAACTCCGACAGCCGAACCGTTTCAGAGAGCGCCATTTCAAGGATCTTCCTCCTTTTGCTCTCGGGAGGGATCTCCGTTTTCAACAACTCCAGCGTATTCATGATGCCGTAAAGAGGGTTATTCACTTCATGGGCAACCTGTGATGTCAGCCGCCCCATGGCGGCCAGTTTTTCAGACTGCAGGAGCTGCTCCTGCGTTTTCCGCAGTTTTTCCTCCATTTCGAGACGCTCTCTCAGATCCACAAAAATACCCACCGAAGCCATTTCCCGGCCTTCCGGACCGTAAATAATCGACGCGGAAATACTTCCTTCCACGATCTCCCGATCCTGCCTGACAAAGACAATCGGAAAGGATTTGAGTTTCCCCACGCCGCCATAGGTCGGCCCCCGCATCATCTTCATGGCCCTCTTTGCCACGCCTTCAGGATAGATCTGATCGATGTTCATCTTGCCCACGACCTCTTCGGCGGTATATCCCAGTGTCTCCTCGGCACCTGGATTCCAGATAAAGATATTTCCTTTCATATCCGTGCCGATGATGGCATTGGGGGAGTTCCTGATAATCTTGTTGAGAAAATCGTGGGCCTCCTGAAGCTGTTGTTCCATTTGTTTTCGATGCGTCTGATCCAGGATGAGACCCTCGTAGCCGATAACCTCCCCTTTCCGGTCATAACGGACATGGCTGGTCATGAGCACCGGGATAGGCGTACCATCCTTGTGTTTGAAATCCACTTCATAATCAATCACCTGCCCGTCCCTTTCGATCATTTTCTGAAAGCTGCTCCGGTCTTCGGGCCTCAGGTAGAGATCTAAGGTGATGTCCATGCCAAGAAAATCTTCTTTGCTGTCATAGCCCAGCATTTCCAGAAGGGCCGGATTGGCATTCAGGAACTTCCCCTCCTTGCTGCTCACATAGACGCCGCACCCCACATGTTCAAAAAGGCGCCGGTAGTCTTCCGCTGAGGCCTTTTCCTTGTCCTCACTCAATTTTCTGAGGGTGATATCCCGGCAGATCGTGAGCTTGGACACCATCCCGTCTTCATGTCTCAGGGGCAGTTCCGTCAGATCGAAGATCTTGTCCAGGCCGGCAACATGATGCTCCCAGTTGATCGTCTTGCCTCGAAAGACCTCTTCCGCCCTGCACCACGGACAGATATGGTCAAGCCGGTTGATCATTTTGTAGCATTTCTCCCCAACGCCTTCCCCAAAACTGCGGATCATGCTCTTGTTCATAAATTCAAGGACAAAATCGCTGTTAATGATATAGATACCGTCCTCCATAGCCTGCAGGATAGCCGTGAGTCTCTGTCCCATTTTTTCCGGCATGGCGTCCCTCCCTATTCATGTTTCATTCGGATCTTGTTACATTTCTCTTGCCCGGTCATGGACATGGACTTTTGACAGGTATATTTGTTTAAATTTATCATGTGGCGGATGAGAAAGAAACCAAAAAGCCGGGCCTCACTTTGTTTATTGACACGCATCCAAGCATCTGCTAATTTTTTCAGGTCAATTCCCATTTTATCACTAATGAAGGAGTCCAACAATGGCAAGAGCAACCTCTTTAACCCTTTGCACAGCTTTGTTTCTGGCTCTGGTGATTGGTATCCCCGGACGCACCATGGCTCAGGAGCCAACCAGTTTTGTCCCGGATAAGGCCCAGTGCGCCAAGATGCTCCGCTTCGGCAAGGAGGCATATTCCAGGGGCATGTATCTTGATGCCAAGGAGTACTTTCGCAAAGCGGTTCAGGCTGATCCCGGTTCTTCGGTAGCGTGGCGTTACTATGATCAGGCCGTGATCTTCGCCCTGGCTGAAAAGGTGCAAAAAAATGCCGGGCTTGTCCTGCCGGATGTATCCAAGAGACCGGTATCAGGCAAGACAACACCGCAGGCCGCACCTCCGCCGCCTGCTGCCGGAAAATCTAAGGGAAAAGATAGCGGTTTCAAGATTATCGAAGACGAAGGATGTTAAGCTTTTTTGAGAGGCTGTTATGAGTGAAAAGAGAGAATCGAGTGTGTTGGCCGGTATCCTGGCCCGTGGCTACTCCCGGATCTTTTTTGAAAACTGGCCCATGTGGGTCGGAGGGGTCCTGATCGGAATTATGAGTGTGGTTACCTTTGCCTGGGCGCGGCCATGGGGGGTTGCGGGCGGCTTGAGAAATTGGGGTGACTGGTTCTTTTCCGCCGTGGGCCTTTATGATCATCAGCCCATTTCCCCGGTTCTTTCTACCAATTCAATACTGACATTAGGTCTGCTCTGGGGCGCATTCGGGGCCTCCCTTCTTTCCAAACAGTTTTCCATTCGAATGGCTCCTCCCCTGGAGCTTTTCAAGGGAATCGTGGGAGGCATCTTTATGGGTGTTGGGTCTGCCATGGCAGGAGGCTGCAATGTTGGGGGATTCTATTCCGCCGTCAGTGCCCTCTCGTTCAGTGGCGTTGCCATGATGATTGGACTCTTAATCGGTGCGTTCCTGGGTCTCAAGTACCTCTACTGGGAACTTGAGCACCTGCCCACGGGATCTACGAGTAGGCCAAAAATATCGGAAGGGAAAAGGGGGTTCAGTTGGCTCTCAATTGAACCCTACATTGGCGCTATAGCCTTGCTGGCCGCCATTTTTTGTTCCTTCCTGTACAACTGGCGCGCCTACACGCGCATCGGAGGGCTCCTGCTTTGCGGAATTACCTTCGGGATCATCATCCAGAGGACCCGTTTTTGCTTTGTGCGTGGATTCCGTGATCCTTTTATGACGGGTGAGGGGGAAGTGGCACGGGCCATCAGTATCAGTCTCCTCATCAGTATCTTGGGCTTTGCCGCGCTCAAATGGGCTGGTTTGAGAGGCGAATTCGTGTACGTACCGCAGGCCTTCTGGTTCGGGGGTCTTGTGGGGGGAATCATTTTTGGCATCGGAATGGTCGTGGCAGGGGGCTGTGGAAGCGGCTCGGTCTGGCGGGCGGGCGAAGGGCAGGTAAAACTCATGCTGGCCGTTATCTTCTTTGCCCTCAGCACTTCGCTTTTCAAGCTCCTGATTAAATCTTCCAAGGGGCTCACCGCCCTCATGGGCCACCGGGTCTTTCTCCCGGACTACATTACGTATAAATGGACTATTATTGGCCTGGCTATGCTTCTATTCGTCTATTACCTTCTGGTCACATGGAATGAGGAGACCGACAAATTTACGGTGGAAATGTAGGCATGGGGTGCATTGCCACCCGTTGTTTTGTAAGGAAACTGAAAACCACGTTTTTCGGTTTCCGTCAGTAAAAAGGCTTGACATCACCATACAAGAGCTTACGTTAAAGAAACATTTTTTTACTGAGGAGGATTGATTGAAATGGTAGATAACATCACACCGGACGAAACATTGGATTGTCGCGGGCTGAGCTGCCCCATGCCCATTTTGAAAACAAAGAAGACCATCGGTAAGATGACTTCCGGACAAGTCCTGGAAATTCTGGGAACCGACCCCGGGACAGCAAATGACCTCCCTGCCTTTGCAAACAGAACCGGCCATGAGTACCTCGGCGAAAAGGATGATGAGGGATTTACCCGGTTTTTTATCAAGGTCAAGTAATCCTGATTTTTCTCCATCATCTTGATTCACACTTTTTTTCTTTATACTCGGGAGTTTACCTATGGCCAAATCACTGGGTATTTTTGTCTCTTCGGACAAGCACCTTGACAAGATTATCGCCCTCTGTCAGGCAGCGAAAACCAAAGAGATAGAGGTTGCCATTTTCTTCAGCAATTTTGGCACGTTGCTTACACAGGATCCCAGGTTCGGAGAACTTGAAGGGTTGGCAAAGATGTCCCTCTGTAATGTGGGGTTTGAAGCCCATGGCCTCAAGCCGCCCGTGACGGGGATCGGGGAAAAGGATTATGCAACGCAGGCCAGGCATGGGGCAATGATAGAGGACTGTGACCGCTACATGGCATTTTAGGAGATATGGAATATCATGGAAAACATTAAACATGTCGCTTTGCTGATCAGGAATAAAGCGGATCTGTGGGAAGGTTCCCGGTCCACCCTGGGGCTTGCCGTTGAGAATTTTTACGCCTACATGTTTGTGTTGGATATTGAAGTGGACATGACTGAGGCATACAAGGAAAATCTAGAATGGCTGGAAGACATGGAATGTGAATATTTCTCCAACAACAAGGTCAACGTGGAAAAACACGGATTCAAATACATGAGTCTGGGAGAGATAGGCGATAGGCTCAAAGAAATGGACCTCATCGTACCGTTTGGGAGCAGGACATGAAAATCTTACACATTCTAAAAACAGAACCTGATGAATTGACCAGGACGCTCGTAGACGCCGTTTCGAACGGCGAAGAGAGTTCGGCCTTTAAACTCTATGAATCCGATCCTGATTACGGCCGACTCCTCGACCTGGTCTTTGAAAACGACAAGACCGTTTCCTGGTGGTAGGAAATGGCTGGTTTGGGACATTCCTGATCAACGGCAAGCGTCGCAGGCAGAAGCGATCGAAGGCAACCAGCTCTTTAGATCCCGCTCGGCGGGGAGATGATACCTTGATGGTGGATCAGGGCTTCTGCATCAGGAAGCCTCTTATAATTCCCGAGAGCTTCGTTTCGTATCCCCGGTAGGAGTGATCAGCCCCTTCAATGATCCTGAATGACGCATCAGGATTCCACTGCCCGATCATTTTTCGGATTTCCGGCGGCGGTGCAATGTCATCGCGCGACCCGGAAACAACCAATCCGATCCTGTCACTCTCTTGAAGGAAGGAAAACTCCATAAATGCGACGGGCGGTGCAACCATGACCAGATGGTCTACCCCCTGATATTGCGGCAGGCCCATAGCGATCACCCAGGCGCCGAAAGAATATCCCGCCAGACTCGGGGTTTTCTTCCCCAAACGTATGAGATAGTCAAGGGCCCCTTTCACATCATCCTGTTCACCCCTGCCATCATCGTAGTGCCCTTCACTCCCGCCAACGCCCCGGAAATTGAATCTCAGGGTCCCATAACCGGCATCAGAATAGGCCTGAACCACCGTGGACACCACGGTGTTATGCATATCACCACCGTAAAGGGGATGCGGGTGGGTCACCACCACCCCCTTTTCTCCGTCACCGCGGTTAAGAAGCCCCTCTAGGGCCAGATCGCCTGACTTAAAATAAATGTTTTCCTCTTTCATCAATGATTTTTCCTTTTTCGCCTTTCCTCCTCAAGTCTGTCGAAGACAGACGGTCCATCCCTCCTCCAGTCTTTGACCTTTCGCCTTCTTCCTTATTCAACCTTAAAGAACGACTCATCAAACTCGGGTTTCCCCTCGTATTTCTTCATGAAAAACCCCGGCAGGACATCCATCTGTTCAAGCAAAGCCGGAGCCAGGGAAATCCCTGCCCTGTGAAAGGCCTCAACGATCTTCAGAGGTGAAGGCGGGCATCCCTTAACGGCAATCATTTCCTGGATATTCGGGTTATCCTTGTTGGCCTGATAGATACACTTCCCCAGGAGTATGGTCTTTTTCTTGCCGGGAGTCGGCTTCATGGACTTTCCGGTGAGGACTTCCACCTCTTCCCACGGTTTCCCCTCCCAGGCCTGGGCGATTCCTGCCAGGATGGGGCCGTTCACCAATGAGCAATAGGTGCAGAGTGAAAGGTCATATTTTCTGTAAGACAGCCCTTCGATCCCCATCCGTTTCATGGGCAGGGGGAGCGTCCCGTCATCGGTGTAAGGGAAGGTGTATTGGTGCCGTAACGACACATCCTCGATCCCTTCCCCGACTATTTCAATATCCGAAAGATCGAGGGGACGCCCTCCGAGTGCGGCGGCATGGACAAGATGGGGAACCTGGGCGGGATCCATCCCCAGGACCCGCGCGCCAACCATGTCTGCAGAAAGGATATCGGGAGAGGCAACAAGGAGATTGCTTCTCCGGACCTTCCCGTCAAACCCGGGTCCCCTTTCGGTGGTGTAGATGCCGTCCAGAATGGTGAGACATGGGGGAAGGACCCTCAGGTATTTTGAGATCATGTAATTGAGATCTTTGTCGGGATCTGCGCTGTGGCACTTCTTTCTTGAAGGAACGTCAATGGTTCCCTTGATGTTCTTAATCCCGAGACTGACCACGGTCTGGGCGTGAGTCTTCATTACGGGCAGGTCCACGACGAAATCCGAATGGAGGAAATCCGCGTTGAAATTCAACGTTATTCCATCTCCCAGTTCCTGTTTCTCAAAGGGCCTTTCATGGACATTGATGACCTTCACCCCATACCGTTTTTCCAGTAAACGGTAGCCAAGGTTTTCAAAAGCATGGGCAGGCGTCTCCGTGTCCTTTGAGTCAAAGATCACCATTCCCTCCCCGATCGTAATATCCCCTATGCCCTGCTCCTTGAGCAGCGTCACTGTATCTTCCACCACACGAGATGTCGTAATCACGCCCCACTTGGGAAACCGTACGGATTTCGTCCAGAAGACGATATTGGGCTTGATGAACACCCGGGCGTTCTTGGGCAGATGATCAAGCCCACTGCACAAATCCACTGCCTTGCGAATGGATTCCAGGGGTTTCTCATATCGGACAATAGACACCGTTCTGCGTTTTTGGACAAACTTTTTCATTTTGCTCCCCCATCAAATCTGATGGAATCGTAAAAAGTCCGGTCCTCAGGACTTTTTACTGACGGAAACCGAAAAGTGTGATTTTCGGCTTCCTTACAAATCAACGAGTTGCCTTGCACCCCATTGATTTGCGTGCCCGTCCATGGGCACGATGATGACTCTTTACAAAGCCATCAAATCTCATGCAATATCAAATTGGAAGGTGCCTGCCTATGGACTGGACTTATTAGATCCATTTTGCTCTGCAGACTGCATCTTTTCGAATAACGCCTTCATTTCCCTCTTGAGTCCCTGGGGAACCTCGGACAGCCGATCTTCGGGAAGGAATGCAAACTCTCCAAGGCTTCTTGCAAGCATTTTTCTGCTCCCGTCGAACAGATCTCCCTGCACCCGGATCAGCCTGGAATCACCATCCAGTAATTTGCCTTTTACGGTCAAAGGCTGTCCGATGGGGACCGGTCGCACATATTTCAGCTCCATCTTTCGGGTCACGAAAAACTGCCGCTTGAAATAGATGAGCGTCCAGGACATGACCTCGTCCAGCAGAGTGGAAATAATACCACCATGGGCCATGTTCGCCCACCCTTCATAGTATTGTCCCAGGGTCACATCGGAACAGATCCGGTCACCCATACGGTAAAAATCCAGATGCAGCCCTATGGGGTTGGCTGTCCCGCAGGCGAAGCAAGTATAACCTTCAAGTTTTTCAACAGGTATTTTTTCGTTCGTTTTCATATTCGCTCCAATTTCATGTAACCGTAAAAAGTCCGTCCATGGACTTTTTACTGACGGAAACCGAAAAGCGTGGTTTTCGTTTTCCTTACAAATCAACGGGTTAAACTGCAACCCATTGATTTGCGTGCCCGTCCATGGGCCCGGTGATGACTTTTTACAAAGTCATCAATTTGGTAGAACCGCAAAACTCACAAAACAGTCATGCCGGGCTTGCCCCGGCATCCGGAACATATTGAAATCGCTGGATTCCCATCTTCGCGGGAATGACGAAAACACGTGCTTTCAGACTTCCAACGAAGTCGTGTCCCCGTTGAGCAGGCAAACAGCATATTCCTGAAGCTACGCTCCCTCCGTCGTCCATGACTCCGGTCGCTGCGGATTTGGGCCCTTACACTGTCCTGTTCCAGGGCCGAAATGACGCCGCTTCAAGAACACCCCGTTCACCTGATCTTCATATAAAACCCTATAGCGTCCTAACTCGGACCTCACAAGGAGAACCTGAGGGTCTTTTTCAGACGCTTTCTCATAGTGCACTTGGCTCAAGACCTCGACATGGACGGCTATTTGGGGTTTAGGCCACCAGAACCCCTGGCGCTCTTTAGCAGTTACCATTAAACCCCAAATGGGCGTCCATCCCCTCCGGAGTGTTTAGAAAGCGTCTGAAAAAGAGTGTCAGGTTCGGCCGAATACCTCTATCGCCTTCCTTGCTCATAGGCTGCCGCTTGTGGCATAAATCAGCTTTTTACGAGTTTGTCAATTTTTACTATTCGATAGCGTTTTTGTACGCTTTCAGGGTCGCGTCACAGGCCCATGAATTTAGCGGCGATCCCCTTCATGATCTCGTTGGTTCCCGCAAATATGGAGAGGACCCGCATGTCGCGCCACGCCCGGGCAATAGGATATTCCTCGCAGTAGCCATACCCGCCATGGAGCTGAACGCAGCCATCCGCCACGCGCATGGCCATCTCGGTGGTCCAGTATTTGGCCATGGACACGTCCACCACGACATTCGCACCCTCCATGTGATCCACAATCAGTTTATCCAGGAAGGTCCTGCCCAGTCTGGCCTCTGTGGACATTTCCACAATCCTGAACTGTGAGTTCTGGAATTTGGATATGGGACGCCCGAAGGCCGTGCGCTCCTTGCAGTATTGGATCGTAATTTCCAGCATGTATTCGGCGGCCGCTACGGCAATAATGCAGCACATGAGGCGTTCCTGCTGGAGCTTTTGCATGAGCATCATGAAGCCCCCTCCTTTTTGTCCCAGCCGGTTGGTCTTTGGCACACGACAATCGCTGAAAAAGAGCTCTGCCGTGTCCTGGCTGTGCCACCCCACCTTCTTGATTTTCTTGCCCTTCTCAAATCCGGGTGTTCCGGCCTCCACCAGGTATAGGTCAATGCCCTGATAGGGATTCTCCACTGAAGGGTCCCTGACAGCCACAATCACCAGGTCACAGTTGAGGCCGTTGCTGATGAAGGTCTTCTGGCCATTGAGGACCACTTCGTCCCCGTCTTCCACGGCACTCGTCCGGATGGCCGACAGGTCGCTCCCCGTGTTGGGTTCCGTCATAGCTATGGCCGTGATCCTTTCACCGGAGACACAGCCCGGCAGGTATTTCTTCTTGAGATCCTCCGAGGCAAAACTCGATATGTAGGGGACCACGATATTGCTGTGGAGAGGGGCCGCAAGTCCGGAGTGGTTGGTTCTGGCCAGTTCCTCGGTGAGGATCACGGAATACAGGAAGTCCGCTCCGAGCCCGCCGTATTCCTCCGGAACGTCCATGCAGAGAAATCCCTGGTCCCCCATCCTTTTCCACATGGACCTGGGCACGATCCCCGCCTCTTCCCATTCATCAACATGGGGGGTGACCTCCTTTTCAAAAAACCTCCGGACGGTCTCACGAAAGATTCTGTGTTCCTCGGTATAGTGGATGATGTGCATCCTTTTTCCTCCCTCACTTGAGACGTGATCGCAAAAAGCCCATCCATGGGCACGGTGATGACTTCTAACGAAATCGTGGCTCTTCCCCGCCAAGTCCACTCTTGCAGCCGCCCGGGAGGCTGCTCATGACTCCCCTGAGCAGGCAAACGGCATATTCCAGAAGCTGCACTCCCTCCGTCGTCCATGACTCCGGTCGCTGCGGATTTCGGCCCTTCCACTGTCCTGTTCCAGGACCGAAATGACGCCGCTTCAGATACATCCCCTTCACCTGCTCCTCATACGCGAAACCCTGTAGCACCCTAAATCGAACCACAAGAGGAGAACCTGAGGGTCTTTTTCAGACGCTTTCTCATAGGGCGCTTGGTACCCAACTCCGAAATGAACGGCTATTTGGGGTTTATGCCTCCCGAGCCCTGGCGGATTCTAATCGCTCTCTTTAAACCACAAATGGGCGTCCATCTCCTCCGAGGTATTTAGAAAGCGTCTGAAAAAGAGTGTCAGGTTCGGCCCAATGCCCCTTTCGCTTTCGTTGTTAATAGGCCCCGCTTGCGGCATAAACCAGGCTTTTTCAAAGTCATTACCTAAAGCTTATTCATACTTTCCAACGATTGCGATACTACACACATTCATAAACGGCACACCTCCCAGGTTGTGGGTAAGCCCGTACCTGGGATTCTCGATCTGCCTTTCCCCTGCCCTGCCGTGAAACTGGAGGTACATCTCGTAAAGCATCCGAAGGCCCGATGCCCCGATGGGATGGCCGAAACACTTGAGTCCACCGTCCACCTGGCAGGGAACCCCGCCGCCGTCCCGATCATAGAAGCCGTCCATGACGTCCTTGACGGCCTGTCCCCTTTCCGAGATGTGGAGGTCTTCATAGGTCACCAGTTCGGTTATGGAGAAACAGTCATGGACCTCCATCATGCTGATCTCTT
The DNA here is from genome assembly GCA_049282265.1 of Desulfatiglandaceae bacterium. Lineage (GTDB taxonomy): Bacteria > Desulfobacterota > DSM-4660 > Desulfatiglandales > Desulfatiglandaceae > CAYUCJ01. The sequence goes on from JBAPTR010000344.1 coordinate 34,861, forward strand.
CCCTGGGGCTGGTTATCCCCGCCTCCTGATAGGCCCTCGTGCTGCACCTGTCGGTGGAGATGAAATGGTCGCCGTCCCAGCTGTTGTAGCCCATCTCTTCGCCATTGCTCAGGGCCAACTGTAGCGCCTTGACCGTAACGAAGTCTTTCCTGCCCATGGCCAAAGCGTTTTCCACGGTGGTGACAATGGCGCATGCCGCCCCGTCGCTCACGCCGCAACAGTCGAAAAGGCCGAGTGGATGCGCGATAATGGGCGCCGCCATGACCTGTTCCTCGGTGACCGCCTTCCGCAAATGGGCCTTCGGGTTCTGAACTCCGTTGGCGTGGCTTTTTGCGGACACGTGGGCCATGGCCCTCTTGAGCACGTCATCCGATATGCGGTACCTGGCTGCATAGGCCGTGGCCAGCTGGGCGAAAGCGCCGGGTGCCGTCACGTTGGGCCACCACAGCCAGCTCAGGGAGCCCCAGTCGGAGCCCGGGTTGGGAAGACCTCCGTACCCGGTGTCCTTCAACTTTTCTACACCGAGGGCGAGGGCCATATCATAGGCGCCCGACGCCACAGCGTAGACAGCCCCTCGAAAGGCTTCGGTACCGCTCGCACAGAAATTCTCCGTCCTGGTCACGGGGATAAAGGGCAGCCTCAGCGTGGTGGAGAGGGGCAGCGCGCTCTTGCCCACATTGATCTCTTCAATGCATGTCCCCAGCCATGCAGCCTCAATCTCATCCTTTTCAACACCGGCATCTTCAATGCATTCGCTAAAGGCCTCGACCATGAGTTCCTCTGCGCCAACATCCCATCGTTCACCGAACCGCGTGCAACCCATGCCGATAATCGCTACCTTGTCCTTGATCCCCGTTGCCATAGCCGTTTCTCCTTTTACGACTTAAAACCTGAACAGTTTTTCGATCAGCTGGGATTTCATGAGGTCCCCTTCCACCCTGAGCTTCCCGGATGTGAAGGCGGACATGCCATTCAGTTCCCCTTTGATGAGCTTCACAAAATCGACATCAGCCATCTTGATGGTGGTGGTGGGAGCCGCGTGGGACCCTTCGGTCACCTCGCAACGCCCTTCCTTCACCGTGGCGTACCACGAACCACCGTCCGGACCTGAAATCTCGAACTGGAAAACGACATCCACCCCAACCGCCTTGTCCTGCTGAAAGGCCTGCTCCAGTCCTGAAAAAATTCTGCTAACCGTCAACCCCTTTTTAGTGGTGCCACCCGATTCTTTTTTTCCGGGGCTGAAGGCGTCCAGCATGGGGCCGAAGGCAGCTGTTGCATTGGGGTATTCCGCAGCCTTTTCCAGAGAGTTGATGGCATCCCACTTCTTGTGGATGTCTTCCAGGGTCGGTATGGTATTTCCACTTCCAAGAACCGTTCCCGGTCCGGTCAGAAGTACGGCCCTGTTGAAATAGCCCATTCCCGCATTGATCACCAGGCCGGTGTCTTCACACTGTTCCGAACAGAGGTAGAGGACCAGGGGCGCCACGAATTCGGGTTTCAGCTTCTCAAAGAGGTCCGGGGGAAGGATGTCTTCCGTCAGTCTCGTGGCCGCAATGGGGGCCACCGTGTTCACC
>JBAPTR010000345.1:0-1611 GCA_049282265.1 Desulfatiglandaceae bacterium
CAATACGAGTTTCTTCTCCATTATATGACCTCCTTCTTTATTACTTCGCGGTGACCTCAATTTTCAGTCACTCAATCTGATATTTAAAAATCATAACACAAACGGCCACGACTTGAAATCGCAATCCGAGACCTTTGCAAAACGCCCCTTTTTGCCCAATCCGCCGGAGGCGGACAAGTTTCTGCGCCTGCCCCGTGAAATGCCTGCCCAGTTAAATCTGCATTTAATATTTAACCGGGGCGAAGCCCATTTCTCTGGGGTCAGGCTCAAATTCTAATCCTCAAAATACTCAATGTATTCCTGCGGTTAAAATTATCGCCTTCCTTGAACTTGAACAAAAATGAGCATTTTTCAAAGGTCTCAATCCGGAAGGACGTTCCGTTTGGCCGGCATTATGAACGAGCGCTCGGTCACTGGCTATAATCTATCTGTACCTCTGGCCGAAAGAATTGTCAATATCTTTATTACTATCCGATTTATATGTATAATTCTATAATGATGAAATTGATTTTCGAGATGAAAAATATTGACAGAGAAAAGCCGGATATGATATAAAATATGAACGAGCGCTCGGTCAGTATTTTTTCACCGTAAATTGTTCAGCAAGCAGCGTTTTGGAGTTTGTATGAAACAGTACCATGCGACTAAAGAAATTCCCACACAAATAAAAAACCCTGAACTCGTTCAGCGACGACACCGTCAGATTATCGACGCTGCGGTACAACTCTTTATCCGTCAGGGATTTCATAAGACCACCACACGGCAGATCGCCCGTTCCGCAAATATCTCAATCGGTTCATTGTATGAATATGTGGCTTCCAAAGAGGATATTTTGTTTCTGGTGTGTGACGCCATCCACGGGGAGGTCGAAAGGGGCGTAACCGAAGCGTTGTCGAGAGCATCGGGCGGGAGACATTCACTGGCTGAAGTGATTCGGGAATATTTTTTGGTATGTCATAGGATGAGTGATCATATTTTATTGATATACCAGGAAACGCAATCTCTTCCGCCTCAATGGCGTAAAAAGGTTTTAGAGAACGAGGTTCGCATCACCGGTATGTTTATGGAAGTTCTGGAAGCGTTGATTTCATCCGGAGATTTGCCGCGTTTAAGCGAACATTCCATGGAACTTATCGCCCACAATATATCTGTTCTGGGCCACATGTGGACCTTTCGGCGCTGGTTTCTTGCGCGACACTACAGTATTGAAGACTATATCGAACTTCAAACCGAATTTATTCTCGGAATACCCGGGACCTGAAATTTATTAAGGAGAATGTATGACCATGGCTGTTGAAGTTTACACACCCAAACATCCGATCCGAATCGTGACCGCAACCTCTCTTTTTGATGGTCACGATGCGTCCATTAACATCATGCGCCGCATACTTCAAGATGCCGGCGTCGAGGTGATTCATATGGGGCACAATCGCTCGGCAAAGGAAATCGTGGATGCGGCCGTACAGGAAGATGTCCAAGGCGTGGCCGTATCGAGTTATCAGGGCGGTCATCTGGAATTTTTTAAATATATTATCGATCTTTTGAAAGAAAGAAACGCATCCCACATCAAGGTTTTTGGCGGCGGCGGCGGCGTCATCATACCGGAAGAGA
>JBAPTR010000346.1:0-2117 GCA_049282265.1 Desulfatiglandaceae bacterium
GGTGACATCCACCGCAGTTCCGGTGGCCCCTATTTGGATGGAAATGGTCCCCGTGCCCACCACGTCAGTGGAGTCAGTAAATGCTGCACTCCGGACCATGTGGGCCTGTGCCAGGCTGCTTACGATAATGGAATGGCTCCCCAGTGCGGCCGAACCAGAACTCGTCACCGTGAGGATACCTTCATTTGAAGAGACGCTCGATGAAGAGGCAAAACTGCTTGGGTATTTCAGGTCATTCACCGCTGATTGAAATTCACTGAGGGCGCTCTTGACCTCACCGTATGCGGAGAGTTTCACCTGGAAGGCGTCTTCCTTCTGCTTCAGCAAGGTGATGGGCTGACGCTCCAAGTCCATCATCTTGCTGATGATCCCCTGTGTGTCCAGGCCGCTCGCCAAGCCGCCGACTGACAGTGCCATTTTTTCTTCCTTTCAAATTGGTTCAAGGGAGGCCCTGATGGACCTCCCTTGTTTGTCATTCGTTATTTAAGCAACGCGAGCGCTGCCTGCGGGATGGCATTTGCCTGGGAAAGCATGGCAACACCGGCCTGCTGCAGGATCTGCGCCCTGGTCAGGTTCGCAGTCTCAGACGCAAAGTCCGCATCCATGATACGGGATCGGGCTGCGGAGACGTTCTCTGAGATGTTCATCAGATTGGAAACCGTGGATTCCAAGCGGCTTTGGAAGGCGCCAAGTTTACCTCGAGCGGTATCAACCGCAGAAAGCGCGGCGTCTATAGCGGTGGCAGCAGCGGCCTGGCTAGCGGCAATGGTGATGGTGCTAATGTTCAGGCCATTTTTCGTCATGTCACCAATTGTCAGCGATACCTGGTAGTCCCCTCCAAAATCTGCTCCAACCTGGAATGCCGTGCCAGCGACACCTCCGCTAAGGAGGACAGACCCGTTGAACTTTGTGGTTACGGCGATACGACCTATTTCATCCTGCAATTGCGAAAATTCTGTTTGCATGGAAGCCAACTCTCCTGCTCCATAATTGCCATTGCCGGCTTGGACAGTGAGCTCACGCATTCGCTGCAAAAGGTTAGTAGTCTCTTGCATAGCACCCTCAGCGGTCTGAGCCATGGAGATGCCGTCATTGGCGTTTCGCACCGCCTGGTTCAAGCCGCGTATCTGGGCCGTCATCTTGTCCGAGAGGGCAAGGCCTGCAGCGTCGTCCTTCGCGCTGTTGATCCTGAGCCCTGAAGAGAGGCGTGCCAGAGACGTTTGAAGGGATCTGCCGGTTCCCACGAGGTTCCTTTGTGCAGTCAACGAAGCAATATTGGTATTAACGGTAAGCGACATTTTTTCCTCCTTGAAATGTTTTTCCGGGCGTCAATGCCCTTTTAAAAGGTTATTGGTTACTTTCTTTCCTTTTTCGATGGGCCAAATATTCTTTCCCTCCTTCCCGGCCTTTGATTTTTTCCTGTTTGCATCCATTTCATCGGCAGGACCAAAAGGAAGCTTTAATAAAATTTTCGGAGCTCTCGATTCCACAATTTTTCCGGGCTTGAGCTTCTGTTTTGGAATCTGGAATCGCGATCAGCAATTCCCTCTTGTTGAAAAGGGGGATCGAGGGGGAGTTGTTTTGATTTGGTGTGTGGATAGGGACCGGATTCAGCGTTCGAGCATCGCCTTTGCTGCTCCATTATCCGGATCACGCTCAAGAACGTAGTTGAAGGCCATCTGTGCTGCTTCGTCAACATGGAGTTCTTGATAGAGCTTTCCCAGCTTCAACAAGGCTCCCAAGTCATCCGGCATTTTCTGCAGATAATCGCTGTAAATTTCAGCCGCTGCCTGTCCATCTCCGGTCAACCTGAGGGCGTCGGCGTACTGGGGTGCATAGGCAGGAGAAAGTTGTGCAAGACACTGGAGCGCGGCCACGGCGCTTTCCATGTCCCTGTTCCCAATGCAGTTAAAGGCGATACGCCTCAAGACATCCTCCAGAAGGACCTCATCCGTGTTTTCCGATATCAGCCCCTGGTAGAATTCCAATGCGGCCTCGCTGTTTCCCCGGAGTTCCGCCAAATACCCTTGGGTGAGACTTAGGAGCCTTTCTGCCCCTGGGTCCAGATTACGGGCAAGCCCTTTGGCCAATCGCTTCAGATTGGCGATGTCCTGTTT
>JBAPTR010000347.1:0-1702 GCA_049282265.1 Desulfatiglandaceae bacterium
CTTCGTAAGGTTTCCAGTACAGACTTCCCGAGGGGCCTTTGAGAACCATGCTGCCGACTTGATCCGGCTTGCAGTCATTCCATTCGGGATCGACGACCCGAACTTTTACCCCGGGCAGGGCTTTGCCGATGGAGTTGGGCATTGGTTCGGCGTTCATGGTGTTGGAGGTTACCAGATGAAGCATTTCGGTGCCGCCCAGACCTTCCCAGATGGGTTGTCCGGTCAGATTTTGCCAGGCTTCCAGTGTCTCGGCACCTAGAGCATCTCCGCCGGAAGTATACATACGGATGGAGCTGACGTCATAGTCCTTGAATTTGGGGAACTTCATCAACCCTCTGTAGGCTGTGGGCAGACCGGTAAGAATGGTGATTTTGTGCTTTCGGATCAGTTCCATCATATCCGTCGGTGTGAACTTTGGAATCAGAGAGATGGCTGCACCGCCCTCAAAAGGCATCAAAGTAAAGGTGCCGAACCCGGCGGCAAAAGAGACCGGCGCCGCTCCGCCCAGACAATCTCCGGGTTTCATTTTGTATACATGCTTGTTGACCAGTTTGGTTTCGATAACCACCGGACGGACAAAATGGACACAGCCTTTGGGCATGCCGGTGGTGCCGGATGTATAGAGCATAATTCCGATGTCGCCACCCTTTAGCATGGTGGCTTTCAGGTCAGCGGAACCTGCCGCCAGCATCTCTTCATAGACCATGTTTCCGGCGGCCTTTACTTCATCGGCTTTCCCGCCGATGGTGATAACTTTGGTACCGAACTTGAAATTGGGTTTGGCCTGCTCCACCGGAGGCATCAGCGGGGCGTTGACGATAAAAAATTTCATTTCGGCATTATTGGCAACGAACGCCACCTCTTCACCGGACCACAGCGGCGATGTCGGTACCGGTATGGCGCCGATTTTTTCAATGGCAAAGATCGCCACCATGGCTTGAATTGAGTTCACCAGACGAATGCCGACACGATCCTGGGATTCAACCCCCGCATCTTTGAGGCTGTTGCCAAACTTGTTCACCATCTCCTGGAGCTGGGCATAGGTGACAACCTGGTCCATGAAAATAATGGCGGGATTGCCGCCTCTGCCTTCACGAACATGGCGGTCGAGCAAAAAGTCAGCAAGATTCAATTCATCCGGAGTATCTGCGAACTCTTCAGGAACTACATATTCCGGCCACAACTCTTTTGGTGGCAGCATATTTTCCGGTATTTTACCCATAGCATAAACCTCCCCTAATTTGATTGTTGTCTGATTAGTGTAACATGCCTATTTTTCCACAGCCGGGGATGTTTCCCGTTTATCGTCTGCAAATTTAAGTTTGAAATACCCGGCAGACGTTCGAGCTTTAAGTCCGGCTAATTTTTAACATTCACCTCCTTTCCAAAAAATGTTGAAAATGTTGGGATTGATTGAAACCTTATTTATAAGCCTAACGGCCAAAAGCGGCACCTACATCCTTGTAAAAGCTCTCAAACATTTGCGTATAAGATATCCGAAAACAAATTGCAAGGTAAAAAAAGCATCGGTTATTTAAGCATTTTTGTCCGGTACAACATTGATGAAACATGTACCATTTATGTGCGTATGTGATTTCTTAGCAATTACCTTATAAAGTATTTTGTTATGTTTCATATCCCACATGTTGTATTTTGGGCGATCTTCAAAGGGATCAAAAAAATGTTTGGACCTCTCTTTTCG
>JBAPTR010000348.1:0-11549 GCA_049282265.1 Desulfatiglandaceae bacterium
CTCCATATCCGGTGAAGCCCTTTTAACCATTGATGACTTCGTAGAAGTCATCATCGTGCCCATGGACGGGCACGCAAATCAATGGGGTGTAGCGCAACCCATTGATTTGTAAGGAAACCGAAAATCACACTTTTCGGTTTCCGTCAGTAAAAAGTCTAGGGACGGACTTTTTACGGTTCCATCAACCATTGGATGAGCGACTGTTTGGAAAATTCGGAACCACTGCATCGGCTTTTATTCATAACAGATGAGCCAGTTTCAAAACGTTCAATTTTGTTCGAGGTCAAGAAAGGCGAAAATTTTAACCACAGGAATATGTTGGATATTTCGAGGATTAAAATTGTCGTCTGCCGCAGAGATCGGGCAAAAGGGGGCGTTTTGAAACCGGCTCAGATGAAAGAAGATGTTTTCAGAGGAGGCGGGTGATTTCATCGGCAGCAAAGGATGGCCATGCTGAGGCTTTTCCGTTCTTGGTGGCCTCCACTCCGGATCCCGCCTCGAGCACTTCCCCGATAGGGTTGACTTCAATGCCGGCGTCACGGATGTCTTCCGCGAGGCCGCCAACATGGCCTTTCCTGCAGCAGAGCAGGAGCGAACCGGAGCCTATGAGCCCCATGGGGTCGATCTCAAGGAGCGAGCAGATCTTTCGGGTCAGGGGATAGACCGGGATTTTGTCCATTAGGACTCTTATCCTGCAGCCGCCTGCCAGGCTCAATTCGGAAACCGCTGTGGCCAGCCCCCCTTCGGTGACATCGTGCATGGCGGAAACACCGTTGCAACCAGCGGCAATCCGTGCTTCTTCCAGGATGGACAGCATTGAAAGGAAATCCTTGGCGGTGGTTATCTCAGTTTCAGACAGACCATATTTTTTCAATCTATCCTCAAACTCTCTTGCAATGATGGCGGTCCCTTCCACCGCGACACGCTTGGTCATGAGCAAAACGTCCCCGGGACGCATCCGCCTCTTGTCGATCAGGCCCGACCGTTCAACGGTCCCGGCCATCATCCCGGAAACGACTGGTTTTTGAACGGCCTCCGTGATCTCGGTATGCCCCCCGCAAAGGGTGATACCATGCTGCAGGCAAACCCTGTACAAATCTCCCATGACCCGGTGAATATCCAGCGCACTTGTCCCTACCGGGAACAGAAGGGTCGTGAGCATCCATCTTGGCATTGCCCCGGACGTTGCAATATCATTCGCACTCACCAGGACTGCATACGATCCAATGGAGTCGGTGACAAACGTCACAGGGTCTGATTTGAGGGCCAGGACCTCTCCTCCTTGAATATCTACGGCGGCGGTATCTTCTCCTACGGCCGGCCCAATGATCATTGAAGAGTCTTCGAAGGCAAACTCTGAGAGGAACCTCTTCAGGAAGGAATTCGGCAGTTTTCCCGCAGGCAAAGGACGCCCCATCTCGATGATAACCTTCAGTTCTTCCAAAGTTGAGATGCTGAAAACACGTTCCACCTCCGCCCTTTGTTTGCCATGGTTATCCAGAAAAACCGTGATGGTACCTGCCCTCCTCCCGGCCTCCATGTCAAAGGCAAAATCCCCCACCATCAGGGTGTTTGCGGGGTTGATACCCATTTTTTCAGCAGCCCAGAGAATCCCTTCCGGGTGGGGTTTCGGCTTCAATTCATCATTCCGGGTGATCACGACCTCAAAATCGGATATCCCGGTCGCTTGAAAATTTTGAAAGGCCCGTATCACCGTTTTCAAGGTGTTTCGAGTCAGTATGCCCACAAGGATTCCCTGCTTCTTCAGGTAGGGAATAATCTCCTCCGCACCCGCATTGGGCTCGGACATCTCCGCCCCTGTCATCTCAAATGTATTAAGGATGTCCGAGACTTCCTGCCGACGAACCGGATCAGTGATGCCCCGCATATATTCGAGTACCGGTATTTCATGGGGACACCCGATGGCCGCCTTGATCTCGTTAAAATCCAGGGCCCCCGGTTTTGTGAGTGTCCCGTCAAAATCGAACAGGACCATTTTTATCTGGTTTGGTGCGTGAATTTCCATGGGTCAAAAATAGCCTCCGAGAGAAGTATTATCAAGCAGGAAAGCAAAAAAGAAAACCCTGTTGCCCGGAAGCCGCCATAATGATAAATAATCTACCTATGAAACAATCACGTTTTCCTTTCAAAACAGCACTTCACCACTTCAGGCCGCTTGCGGGCTATTTTATTGAAAACAGGCGGGCGCTCATCATCGGCCTTGTCTGCCTGCTACTCGTTGACCTCCTGCAGGTGACCATCCCGCTGATCATCAAGAAGGTCATCGATCTTCTTACCCGAGGGATTGCAACCCCGGCAGTGCTGTTCCAGGAAGGCCTTGTTATTGTTGGAATCGCGTTTGCAATGGGGCTTCTCCGCTACGTGTGGCGGCTCCTCATTTTCGGACATTCCAGGAAGGTGGAACAAGACCTTCGAAACCGGTTGTACGAACACCTTCAGACTCTCTCCCCCTCATTCTACCAGAAGATGAAGACGGGTGACCTCATGGCAAGGGCCATAAACGACATCAATGCCATCCGCATGGCAACCGGCATGGGGCTTGTGGCCCTGACGGACGGAACAGTCCTTGGCCTTGCCGCCATCGGTGTCATGATTTCTATCAGCCCTCAGCTCACTGCAATTGCTCTCATTCCCGCACCGATTATCGTTCTTTTTACTCGAATGCTCACGGGACGCATGTCTACAGGCTTCGAAAGGGTCCAAAAGACCTTTTCGGATGTGACGGAACGGGTACGGGAGGCTTTCGCGGGCATACGAGTGGTGAAGGCGTTCAATCGCGAAGGATGGGAGTACAACCGCGTCAAAGCAGAAGGGGAGCGATACGTCTCTGAAAACATGCATCTGGCAAGAAGCCTGGCCCTGTTTTTCCCCATGATGGCGCTGTTCACGAACCTGGGGCTCGCCATTGTCCTCTGGATGGGAGGCCGGCTGGCTATCTTCGGGAAAATCAGCACCGGCGATTTTGTTGCCTTTATCAGCTACCTGAACCTCCTCACGTGGCCCATGATGGCCATGGGCTGGGTGACCAACCTGGTGCAGCGTGGTTCCGCATCCATGCGGCGCATCAACGCTATACTCCAGGAGCAGGCTGACGTCGGGGAACCTGCAGCACCCATAGTCGTCCCCCGGGTTCATGGAGAGATAGAGATAAGGGATTTGACCTTCCAATATCCGGCCACATCTTCACCGCAACTGAAGGAAATACAGTTTCATATTGCTCCCGGTGAAACAGTCGCTTTCGTGGGGAAAGTGGGTTCCGGCAAGACCACCCTCTTGAAAGCAATGGCCAGGCTCATCGAAATTCCTCCCGAGACCTTTTTCCTGGACGGGCACGACGCGCTCCGTATTTCACTTCGATTTCTCCGGGAAAATATTGGGTTTGTCACTCAAGAGGTATTCCTCTTTTCCGACACCGTCCGGGAAAACCTCCTCCTGGGGAGAAAAGATATCACCGGGGAAGACTTGGAACGGGTCCTGGCCATTGCGGCCATGCAGGAAAAAATGGAAGACCTCGAGGGTGGTCTGGAAACAGTTCTGGGAGAACGCGGAATAAGCCTTTCCGGCGGACAGAGACAGCGTCTCACCGTGGCGAGAGCCCTTGTCACCGATCCTCCCGTCCTGATCCTGGATGATGCCTTTTCCATGGTGGATACCGGGACGGAAGAACGAATGTTGAATCATATCTTCAGCCTCAGAAGAGGAAAAACGAACATTATCGTGTCACACCGGCCTTCCACCCTGACCCGGACGGACAGAATATTTGTCATGCAGGACGGTGAGATCGTGGAGCAGGGGAAGCCGGAACGCCTCCTGGCAAAAGGGGGTGTCTACACGCGACTTTACGAGGAAAAAAGGCTAGCCGAGGCACTCGGTGCGTTATAATAGTGATAGGGTGTCCGGTCAATAAATAAAGCAATTCAGACAACGCATGTTCGCGACCGGGAGGTCGCTCCTACATAGATCAATGGTGATGCAAGCTGTAGGAACAACGTCCACGTTGTGAATGGAAAATGGTATTCCATGAGGGATGTGATTTCGTGGGAATACTCTCACGTTAGTGAGCTGATACGTGAAAGGTTGATTGCATGCTGTGGGATTATGGGTATATGGAAGAAGGAAAGCTGGGGAAGCCGTATAACGTACGGCTTTTGAAAAGACTTCTCGGCTTTGCTTCCCCCTACAAGAAAATCGTGATTCTGGCGCTGGTCCTGTCAGTCGCGATGACCCTTTTTGACCTTGCCGTCCCCTATCTTACCAAAATCGCCATTGACCGGTATATCGTTTCCACCTGGTACAAGGTTTTTCTCAACCAGGGTGAGGATCACGGGAACCGGGCCTCCCTGGAAAAATATGCTCCTCTTTTTGTCAGGAGCAAGGATGGCTCCTTTGTCATCATTTCCCGCAGGAACCTCAGGAAAATAGACCCGGCCGAACTCCATGGGCTTCGCACCAGTGGACGAATTTCTGCCACGGAATATTATCGCATCACCTCCAGTGCCGGAAAGACGGACATTTTGTCCCGGCTGCGGCCTTTCCCCGTAGAAATGGCGGACGGTTCCGTTGTGGTCGCCGCCGCCAGCCTGCAAAACCTTTCCGCAAAGGCGATTGCCACTCTCCGCGACCGGGATTTGCACGGCGTGGCAACTGTGGGAGGTATTCTCCTGGTGGTTCTTTGTCTGGCGTTCGGGCTAGGGTATGGGGAATTTTACCTCCTGGAATACGCCGGGCAGCATATCATGCAGGATATCCGGCTCAGACTCTTTGAAACGATCCAGAAACAGGCGGTCAGGTTTTTCGACCAACAGCCCCTGGGAAGGCTCGTTACCAGGGTCACGAACGACGTGGAGAACCTCAATGAGATGTTCAAGACGGTCCTTGTCACCCTGTTCAAGGATATCTTCATAGTGGTGGGTATCCTCTGCATACTTCTCTATCTCAACTGGAAACTGGCCCTGATCTGTTTTATCCTCATGCCCTTTGTCTTCGGCATAACCTTTCTCTTCAGTACCATGGCACGGGAGGCCTTTCGGGATCTTCGTACAACGGTGGCCAGGATAAACGCCTTTCTTCAGGAGCGGTTGAACGGCATGCAGGTGATCCAGCTCTTTTGCGCGGAAAGGAGCCAGCTCGGGACCCTGAATAAAATCAACCATGACAATTTTCTTGCGGGCATGAAGCAGATCAGGGTCTTTGCCGTGTTCATGCCCATTATGGAACTTCTCTCTTCTTTTGCGATCGCCTTGCTGCTCTGGTATGGAGGGAGACGGGTGATTGAAGCACAGCTCACTCTTGGGGCCTTGGTGGCTTTTATCAGCTATATACAGATGTTTTTTAAGCCCATCCGGGATATCTCTGAAAAGTACAATATCATGCAGTCCGCCATGGCCTCAACAGAGAGGATTTTTCAATTCATGGACTACGAAGAATTCATCCCGGAACCGGAAAGTCCGGTGACACCGTCCCGGCAGAAGGGCCACCTCATATTCAAAGACGTCTCTTTTTCCTATGACGGGAAACAGACGGTGCTCCATGATGTTTCATTTGAATTAAAACCAGGGGAAACCCTTGCTATCGTCGGCCCCACCGGGTCAGGAAAAACCACCATTGTGAATCTCATCGAAAGGTTTTATGATCCGGGAAAGGGCTCCATTTCCCTTGACGGTATTGATTTGAAAAACTGGAAAAAGCAAGAGCTCAGGGACCGGATGGGACTCGTGATGCAGGACGTGTTCCTCTTCGCGGGGAATCTCGCCGACAATATCACCCTTGGCAGGAAAAACGTGAACGCCCCTATCATGGAATCTGCGGCATCTCTGGTCAATCTGGAGTCGTTGGTGAGGAAAATGCCCGGAGGATGGAGTCAGGAGATCGGAGAGAGGGGTGCGACCCTTTCAGCGGGAGAACGGCAGCTCCTTTCTTTTGCCCGGGGGCTTGCCGCCGATCCCCCGCTCCTGATCCTGGACGAGGCAACGTCCAGCGTGGACCCCGTGACGGAAGGCCTCATCCAAGAGGCCATCACGCGCATGACGTCTTCCCATACCACGCTCGTCATCGCGCACAGGCTTTCCACGGTCCGCAACGCCGACCGCATCCTGGTCCTCCACAAGGGCCGGATCCGGGAGCAGGGGACGCACCACGAATTGATGGATCAAAAGGGTATCTATTACAAACTCAACAGGCTCAAGGGAGTATAGAGACATCCTTTTGCCCTGCCCTTTTTTGGGGGTGTAACCTATCAGATGCGGTGAGGAAATATGGAAAGGTTGAGACACGTTACGCGGTTTCTCGGGTTGGGAAGAAGCACGGTGGGCATGCTGAGCATGGTCATCCTCGTGGGCATGGGCGAAAAGATGGCGGAACGGTTCCTTCCCATCTACCTCCTGGCCCTGGGAGGGGGCGCCCTGTCCATTGGGTTCCTCAACGGCCTCGACAACCTCCTGTCGGCCCTTTATTCCTTCCCCGGCGGGTACCTTTCCGAGCGCTTTGGAACCAAGCGGGCATTGCTGGTTTTCAATATTGTCGCCATGATGGGTTTCATCATTGTTATCCTGGTGCCGGCCTGGCAGGCCGTCTTGGTGGGAGCCGTCTTTTTTCTGTCATGGACGGCCGTCTCTTTGCCGGCTACCATGGGCCTTGTGGCACGGGTCCTTCCCATGAACAAGCGCACCATGGGGGTATCCATGCACTCCCTGGTCCGGAGAATTCCCATGGGCCTCGGACCGGTGCTGGGCGGACTCTGCATCGGCATCTGGGGGGAGCGGAGCGGTGTTCGCATTGCCTTTGTGGTGGCACTCCTGTTTTCCATTGTCGCGCTCGTCATTCAGCAGGTCCTTATCGAGGAGGATCCGCCCTCACCAGGCGATGGTGCCGGCCCCGAAAAAAACCCCCTCAGACTCTTCGCCATGATGCGCCCCGAGCTGAAAAGACTCCTCGTTTCCGACATCCTGGTTCGGTTTTGTGAGCAGATTCCCTATGCCTTTGTGGTGGTGTGGGCCATGAAGACCATTGCCCGGCCCGTCAGTGCTTTCGAGTTTGGGGTCCTGACAAGCGTGGAGATGGCAACCGCACTGCTCATTTATGTCCCCGTGGCTTACCTGGCCGATCGCAGTGCAAAAAAACCCTTTGTGGTGATCACGTTCGGATTTTTCACCCTGTTCCCGCTGGCACTCCTGTTCTGTGACTCTTTTGCCTGGCTGGTCCCCGCCTTTATCCTGCGCGGCCTCAAGGAGTTCGGTGAACCCACACGAAAGGCCCTCATCATGGACCTGGCACCGGAAGACTGTAAGGCGGGCATGTTCGGGCTTTATTATCTCCTGCGTGACGTTATTGTATCCATTGCGGCCTTCGGTGGCGCTTTCCTGTGGTTAATCAGCCCCGCTGTAAATTTCCTGGCAGCATTCGCCTGTGGCCTCCTGGGTACGGTGGGCTTCGCCTTGTGGGGAAGGGACCCGGTCTGACAAATTATTTCCCACCGGGAAAAAGGTCCCTATATTGACCGTACCCTTCCTTTTGCAGGTCCTCCATGGGGATGAATCGAAGGGCGGCAGAGTTGATGCAATATCTCAGATTGCCGGGTGGCGGTCCATCCGGAAAGACATGGCCCAGGTGAGAATCGCCGTGCAGGCTTCGAACCTCCGTACGAACCGTGAAAAATTTCCGGTCTTTCCTCTCAACTATTCCATTAGGCTCCAGGGGTTTCGAAAAACTGGGCCAGCCAGTCCCGGAATCGTACTTGTCCAGGGAACTGAACAAGGGCTCGCCCGAGACGATATCCACATAGATCCCTTCCCGCTTGTTGTCCCAGTAAGGGTTGTCAAACGCCGGTTCCGTACCGTCGCGCCGGGTTACCTTGAACTGGATCGGCGTCAATCTTTCCTCTAACACCTCGTCTTCGGGTTTGGCAAATCCCAAGTGACCCGAACGACCCGCGGGTGAAGCATCCCTGTCGCGCCAGACCTTTTTCAGAAACTGATCACGACCTGAACCGCTGCGATAGAATTTGTACCGGAGCGCATGTGTCTTGTTGTAGTCCTGATGGTAATCTTCCGCCTTGAAAAATTGCTTAAAAGGGATGATTTCGGTCACAACCCGCTTTTGGAAAAGACCGGATTCCTGGAGAGCTTCTTTGGATGCCTCCGCCTCACGCCTCTGCTCATCGTCATGGTAAAATACGGCACTTCGATATTGGTCGCCCCTGTCCACGAACTGCCCGCCGGGATCGGTGGGATCAATGTGCCGCCAGAAGGCATCAAGCAGTTCTTTGTAGGAGATCTTGTCGGGATCAAAAAGGACCTGAACCGCTTCGATATGGCCCGTTCCCCCTGCAGAGACCTCCCTGTAGGTAGGGTTATCCTTGTGTCCGCCCGTGTATCCGGAGATCACCTGAACAACGCCGGCAACCTTTTCAAGATCCGACTCGACACACCAAAAACACCCGCCGGCGAACGTAGCCGTCTGTAGTTTTCCGGATTCTTTTTCCATAGTGTTTCCCTTCCTCTCTTCCCCTGCAAGGGTTTCATGGCCATCCCTCCCTTTGGAGAACAGGTTTGCAAACCCTCCGGCCTGCCCCATTTTATAAATATAAGCACTCGAAACGGCCATTTCAAAAGGGAAAGGGTCCATCATCCGGGCTTTCCACGAACGCGCCTTTCTGGTATAAGCATATAAAGATCAATAATTTTGCGGAGAGGGCCTGCTGGAAGTTGAACGCTAACCCAGCCTGAATGAAAAGAAGGGGAGATGGAATGGAAAACCGGAGAAAGTTTCTACAGATAATGCTCAAATGCTTTACAGGTTTTGGCCTCTTGCTCAGCCCACTGTTCCATTCGGTCCGGGTGGTCTATGGAAAGGCAAAGCGAATCATCCTCCCCAAGGGCACGGAGATGGAGAGCCTGGTCGACAAAAACCCGGCTGAATTGGATACAAGAAACCTTGAAACGATCCCGCTCAAGGAATTTCGGACCATGGGCCTTTCGAATCAAGCCGTGAACCTGAAGGATTGGCGTCTCGAGGTGACGGGGCGAGTCAAAAAACCGTTGAGTTTGACTTATGCGCAGCTGCTGGCAAAACCCGCTTTTGAGAAAGACGTCCTCCTGATCTGTCCCGGGTTTTTCGCCAATTACGGCAGGTGGAAAGGCATTTCCCTCGGTAGACTGCTGGCTGAGGCGGGCATGGAAAAGGGTGTGACACAGGTCAGTTTTTCAGGGCCCGAGAATGAATATGAAAAAGTGGAGGCCTTTCCCCTGGAAGACGTTCTTTCCAACAAGGTCTTTCTGGCATACGGTGTCAATGGAAAAACCCTTCCGAAGAAGCATGGTTTTCCGCTGCGTGTGGTGGCGGAGGACCTGTTTGGTTTTCGCTGGGTCAAATATGTCTTCAAAGTCAAGGTGGTGTGACCGGCACCGGAAGAAACCAGGAAAATTCTTGACACTGGAAACAAATCTTTATAACTTTAAATCAATTTCAAAAAAATGCAGGCATTTGCGCGCCGGGTTGGCAGGACGGAAAGTGCCATCCTGGTTTCCCGCCAGGTTCAAATGCGTTCGGTAAAACCGGAAAACAGCACAAACCGAAACCAGGAAGAGAAGCAGATCGCGCATAAGATTGAACCCGGAGGTTCGCATGATTGGGAAATACGGGATTTCCTTTGCTGGAACCACACGGCAACCAGGCGTATCAAGATCGGCCCCTTCGAGGGTCACCCAGAGGGTGCAAAGTGGAAAGTCAGGCTAGCCGAAAGCCCTCCCCAACCCCCGAGATCTGGGCGATCGGTGGGGGAAAGGGCGGCACGGGAAAGAGTTTCCTGATCAGCAGCATCGGTAATTGTCTGGCTCGACTGGGGAAAAGGATTGTATTGATCGATGCCGATTTTGGCGGTGCGAATCTGCATACCTTTCTGGGTATTGCCAGACCAGACCATTCGTTAACGGACTTTTTTGAAAAGCAGGTGCCTCTTGCCGACCTGGTAGTTGACAGCGGCATCAATAATATGGGTCTGTTGATAGGGACCATTCATTCCCTGGCATCTGACAGTATGAAGTATACCCAGAAACTGAAACTGTTTCGGCATATCAAAGGCCTCGATGCGGACTATATCCTTCTTGATCTTGGCGCCGGGGCAACCCTTAATACACTGGATACATTCCTCCTTGCAGACAAAAAGATCATTGTCATCCTTCCTGAAATTACGGCTATTGAAAACAGCTACTATTTCTTGAAAAATGCCTTTTTTCGAAATCTGATGAAGACATTGGGAGACCATGGCTTCAAAGAGGTCGTTCAAGAGACGTGGAAAAACAAGGAGAAACACAATATAGGAAATCTGAACCAGCTCTTGGAATACCTCCGGAGTGTTTCTCCCATGCTGGAGAAGAGCATCAATCAGGAGTTATCAACCTTCCGCGCCCATATCATCCTGAACCGAATCACAACGGGCGAGGAGGTAGCCATTGGAAGATCCGTCAAGAGTATTTGCAGGAAATATTTCAGTGTGGACGCGAAATATGCCGGCTATGTTGAATACGATCCCATCATTCCCAGGTGCATCAACAAGAGGCAGCCCTTTATGCAGGCTTGTCCGGAATCCCGTTGTGCCGGGGAAATTGAGAGAGTCACAGAGAACCTTTTGGGTGGGAAGGACATGCAGTTAAGGGTATGAACATGCAATCAGAAGAATACAAAAGATATCTTGAGATCCTGGAAATCGGCCCCGGGGCCTCTTTCCTGGAAATTCGCGAAGCGTATCAGCATCTGAAGTCACTGTATTCAGAGGATTCCATCGTCACCCTTCCCATAAAAGATGAGGTTACGGAGGAGCGCAAAGGGGAAATACTCCGGGAAATCGAAGAAGCGTACCAGCTCCTGGCGGTGATCTACGAAAAGGAAAACCGTCGTGAAGGTGATGGGGAAAGCCCGCCTTCAGGCATTGGTGAGAGTGATCTGCCTCCTCTTGAGATTACAGATTTCAGCGGACAGACCCTGCGGGAAATAAGGGAGAGAAAAGGCATAGACCTCCACAATATCGCCCTTACCACAAGAATACAAATTCAACACCTGGAGAACATAGAGAATGAAGACTTCAATGCGCTTCCCCCCGAAACCTATGTCAGGGGTTTCGTGGTCAGCTATGCGAAAACTCTGAATCTTGACCCCGGTCAGGTCGCTGAAGACTATATGAAAAAATATCGCAAATGGAAGTATGGAGAGGATTGATTCCATTTTGCATTCAAGATGATCCCAAAGTCCTTTTTCTCCTGTGGCAGAGGTATGTCCTTGTAGCGAGGATCAGGAGAACCGCGGAGATCAAGAAAACGTCGTCGACCTTCCCGGGAGAAAAATCCGGCATGAAGTAATAGGTGCAGCCGGCCAGGAAGAGACTCACACGAAGGGCCCGGCCATATCCCGCAAAGGTGAAAACTCTGAGAAAAGTCAGGTAAAGGAAGACCCAGAAACCAAACAGTATAAGGTCCGCCACGTAAAGGTATTTTTGAGGGATGAGGTTTGACAGGCTTTTCAATGTCGTTTCAACA
>JBAPTR010000349.1:0-2556 GCA_049282265.1 Desulfatiglandaceae bacterium
GTTGAAGCCCACTTCACCCAGACTGCTTGTTATTTCCTTTATCCCCAGGTAGGCTCCTGAGTTTCTGAAGAGATAGCATGGCACGCTTTCGAGAGGAAGATCCGGAGTTCCAAGGACGTTCAAGGTAAAGACCCCGCCGCCAGTCGACAGGTTCACGGGGTTGGAGACGTGGGGAATGAGTGTGGTGTTCCCACTCCAGTATTGGCTTCCCATATAGTCTGCGCGAAAGTTGTAGACTCCTTCGGGCAGCCTGAAGTCCTCCACACCATCGATACCGGTTTCACCCTGGAGACCCAGATATTTACCCTCCGGGTTGAACACATACACCCGAATTCCGGCCAGGGGAAATCCCATGCTGGTAACGGTTACCTCAGCCAGGCCCTCGGGGACGGTCACGGTCCTGTCCTCCCAGGTGAAGAGATCGGACCAGTACTGGCGGGATAGGTAGTCCACCCTGAGTTTGTATTCCCTTGACGGCAGGTTGAACGTTGCCTGACCCTGCCCGTCGGTCTTCTGCGATACCCCGAGATAGGACCCTTCGGGAGTGAAAAGATGGACATTGAGGCCTTCAAAGGGCAGGATATCGTTGTTGAAGTTTCCATTCACGGTAGCCGTCACATCTTGGTGCGGTATGGTCAAGGTGGAGGCGGTATCGCTGTTGACAGGGATGACGTCGGTCCAGAATTTATAGCCGAGATAGTCTGCCCGGACCTTGAACGATCCATTCGACACCCTAAAGGATACCTGCCCGTTTTCGTCACTCGTTCCGGAACTGCCGAGATAGGCTTCAGATGGGGAAAAAAGGTAGAGCTTCAGTCCGGCCAGGGGAGTTCCGGTCTCCGTTTCCGCAGTGATAGTCAGAACGCCGCCCCCGGCATCAACGGTGAGATGGGAAGTTTCCCCCGGCGCTATCACGGTTGGGTCGCTCCAGTACTGGTTGGAGAGATAGTCGGCTCTGAATTTGAAGACCTGGCCCACAGGCAGTTCAAAGGAAACGCTTCCCAGTTCATTCGTGACCCTGTAAAGTCCGAGATAGGACCCATTTTCAGCAAAGAGATAGACTTTCACTCCCGGCTCCGGAGTCCCTGCCACGGTGATCTCTGTTTCGGTCGTTTCTTCCTCGATCAGCACCGAAGCGGAAAGCGTGTCAGGAAGAACCATTTCCTGTGACCAGAAATGATAACCGAGATAGTCCGCCCTGAAAGTATAGGTTCCGTTCGAAAAGTTCTCCAACGGGAACACTGCTGTGCCATCATCATCTGTGACGGCATGTTGCCCTGTGTAGTTTCCGGAGGCGTCAAAGGTATAGATCCTGATGCCCGAAAGGGTCGTCCCTTTGCTGGTGGCGACCGTGACCCGGATGTCCTGTGGTGTTTCCGTTTGGATCATGGCGAGGCGGCTGCCTTCGGCATAGATGTATTCGCGGATGACGGTCCCCTGGCTGTCCGCCTCTGCCATCAGGCTGCCTTCCTTGTCATAGAGAAAATAGACAGTCCCGTTGTTCGTAATCTTCTTTGCGCGTTCCCCCCGACCGTTGTACAGGTATTCGCCAAGAGCAGTTCCGTTTTCAGTGACCCGGATGAGACGGTTGTTCTGATTGTAGATCAGTGTCCTGTCCCCCACGGCCGTGGTATTTCCGTTGGCGTCATGTGAAAAGGTCTCCGGATTGTCGCCGGTGATCCCGGTCAGCCTGTTGGTGCCAGGTGCATAACTGTAGACATCTGTCTGACCGTCCAATGTCCTGGTGAGTCGGTTGCCCACTCTGTCGTAGGTATAGCCGAAACTGCCTAGGATGTTCGTGGCGCTGGTGAGCTGGTAAAGGTCATCGTAGCTGAAGTTTTGGTTCCTGCCGGCATCCATTTGGTCTGTAGTGGATAGGATGTTGCCGAACGGGTCCCGGGAGTAAGTGAGATTCTCGATGCTCCCCGCTTGGAGATGAGTCAGCCGGTACAGTTGATCAAAAGTCTGCGTCAGGGTCATGCCGTTTCCGTAGGTCATGCCGGCCAAAGGACCGAAGGGCAGGTGAGCCATATTTTCGGCAAGGGTCCTTGTTTCGCCGTCCTTCGTTATCGTGACCTTTGTGAGGTTTCCGGCGCTGTCCCTTTCATAAGAAACCACTCTGCCTGAAGGATAGGTGACGGCGGTCAAAAGGCCCGAAGGGTCGTAGGTGTATGAACTGGAGTAGATGTGGCCGCCAAGCGTCCTTTCTTCATTTTCGAGGAGCCCGAGGGCATTGTAGCCGTATGCATAGCTTCCCGTTGGGTCGGCTATAGCCGTGAGCCGGCCCTTACCGTTTGGGCCTTGGTCGTATGTGTAGGCGATGTCCTGGGTCGAATCGGAGAAATAGATCGCGGTTAAGCGATTCAGTTTGTCGTAGCGGTAGGAAATGGTGTTACCGTTTGCGTCCTTCCTGGCAACGAGGTTACCGGCAGCATCATAGAAAAATGTCGTGGTTCCGGTGTCCGGTGAGGCGACCACTCCCAGCCTTCCAAGGTCGTCATGGATATAGGTGGTGGTGTGGTTCTCCGCATCTGTGACGCCTGCCAGGTTGTTTTG
>JBAPTR010000350.1:0-3868 GCA_049282265.1 Desulfatiglandaceae bacterium
CTTTGAAGCAGGCAGGAATCGCAGCGCCTGAGGAGAGCAGAACTCAACACATTGAGGCTCGCCTGAACAGAGATCACACTTTACGACTTTTCTCGTGTCTGGTTTCACTGTAAGCGCACCAAAAGGACAAGCATTCACACACATCCTGCACCCGATGCAGGCCTCATCGTCAATCACCAAAGCGCCTGTCCGGGGGTTTCTGCCAATAGCACTCACCGGGCAAACTTCTTCACATGGAGGATCTTCACACTGCTGGCAGACCATTGGGATATCAATGCCCTCATCTTCCCAGCTAATAACCTGAATGCGCGACTTCATTGGATTGATTTCGTCCTCATGAAAGAGAGAACAAATAAATTCACACACTTTGCAGCCCGTGCATTTGTCCGGATCTACAACCAGCACTTTGTCCATATAGCCCCCTAACTTTGATATACCAGCACCAGAGAATATTCCTGAAACCAAAAAATATTCAGCGTACAACTTCGATCCGTTTTTCTCCCCAGGGGTTACTCCTCATAAAGCTTCCTCACCAGCTTAGCCTTATACTCGAACTTCGGGAGCGTGTCCGCAGGCACAAGCTCTACGTCGGCGCGAAATATCAATTTTTCACGAATAAGTCCTTCAATTTCCTTCTTCAGTTGGTCCAGATTTCCAGCTTCTTTTCCATATTCAATTTTTATGTGGATTGGAGGACTCCAGCCCTCGGGCGGGGCTTTGTGAAGTTGTAGTTCAATGGCACCTGTTGTCCTTGGAGAGATACTAGCAACAGTATCTCGAACAGCTGCCGGATAAACATTGACACCTTGAACAATTATCATGTCGTCCGTCCTTCCAAAGACTCGAATTCCAAACCCAGTTCGACCACATTCACAACTTGTCTGTGTAACTTCCACATGATCTCTGGACCTGAAACGAACCAATGGGATACACTCACGGACAAGGGAGGTATAAACCAATTCACCACGCGCCCCTTCTTTAATCTCCTGAACATCGCCTGTTTCTGGATCGATGATCTCTGGATGAACAATGCCTTGCGCGACGAAGTGCATGCCTCGTTTGTATCGACATTCGGACCACATTTGACCGCACATATCCCCATTCCCCATCATTTCGAGAAACAAGCAGCCAAATATTTCTTCAACCTTCTCCCTCACAGAAGGGATAGCCGCACCGGGCTCGCCCCCTGCAAGTATATATTTGATTCCCAGGCTTTTTGGATCAATACCCCTTTTTTGAAGTGAGGCAGCAAAATGGAGAGGGAAAGATGACGTTGACAGGAAGGCATTTGCTCCTATGTTTTGGAAACCACCAATCAGACGGTCCGTGGCGCCCACGCCGATGGGGACCACTGTACCTATGGTTTCCAGAGCATCGGCATAAGATGCCGCGATAAAAAAGGGAGCCACTACCAGTGGAACAATGGTATCTGGACGAAAGCCACCCGTCCAAAATGCCCTGCAAGCAGCTTCACGCCACACTTCAATATCATTCTTGGTGACACCTATAAACGTGGGCCTACCAGTAGTACCGCTCGTTGAATAGACTCTTTTCACTTCTTTCATAGAGCATGCCATATGGGATCCCAGCGGGGGAAAACTAAGCTGACTTTCGCGCAATTCTGCCTTCTCTGTAAAAGGGAGCTTGCTCAAGTCTTCGAGCTTTCTGATATCTCCCAATTCTACACCTGCTTCTTTGAATTTTTTCTGATAGAAGGTGGATTTCCCCCAGACGTACTTGAGTTGCTTCAACAAGGCCTTTTCCTGGACCTCGTGAAATTTATCCGGAGACAATGTTTCCACTCTTTCGTTCCAATATTCTGGATACTTCTCCATCTCAAAACCCCTCCTCTAGCTGAGATATCTTCCCTGAAAAATAAAACCAAGAGGTAGAGCGGCAGTTTTGTTACTTTCTGCCGCTCACATATCCTTTCCTTTACCATCCCGGAGGACGGGAGACCGTGATGTGAGGTTTCACCTCTTCATACGTTGGCCACCAGCCAGGGTGGATCTTTTTCCCGAGTGGGTGGACTTGATGGGCTGATCGACCCTCCGGAAGTGGAGTTTTCGCCAGCTCTACCCTTAGTTCCTTGGTAGCTTCCAGATCCACATCGTATTCCAAGGCCTCTTCATCTCCCACATTTATCACAACACCATAAAATTTCTTTGCTGCTTCCGTTGAAAGCCATCCATCCATTACATCTCTGAGGACCAGTTCCGGGTCACGCTCCAACGGATTCCCAACTCCCCCGCCTCCACTCTGTGAAAACCAGATATGCTCACCTTTCTTTATCTTGATACCGGTTGCGTACATACCAACGTTGTTCTCTTTATCTGTCCCCTTATTGACAATAAGTTGCCCGCCACCGCCGTTTGTGCCTCCATCGATGCCGTAGGGAGTATATACTTCACGGTCACCGTGAATCGTCATCGTGCCATCAGAGAGAACATCGATCTCCCTTACCAAAGGAAACCCTCCTCTGAACTTTCCGTGTCCACACCAATCCGGCACTGCCTCATATCTTCTGTACAGGATAGGAAACCACCTCTCTTCCAATTCCTGGGGGATTGTCTTGGCATTGGCAAATCTCATGAAAATAAGATCCTTGCCATCCCTGAAAGTCCTCGCATTTTCTCCGCCCACCGAAAAGGTATATTGAACAAAGTCCTTTCTTGTCCGAGGGTTATAACCTCCAATACAAAGGTTAGTCAGGCTGACCGATCCGGGATAAACTCTCCAGGGCATTGTCTTGCTTAGCATCGAGGACATGAGGGCGATAGTCACTGCTTCTACCTTGTCAAAAGCACCCGAACAGTATCCAGTTGTGGCCGAAGGAAAAACTACGTGAACAGCGGTACCCGGCTTCGTCACAACATTGAGGTTCCTGGTGATTCCACGATTCAGGGGAAATAAATGAGGAAAACCGATCATGAATCCCAGGTAGTTGCCACTTAAACAGGTCCCTCGAGGGCCGCCCCAGGAACCCACCGGAGCCGGATCGGTCCCTGACCAGTCAAAGGTAAGGTCTCTCCCTTTTTTGGTCAGTTTGCAGTGCACGCGAATGGGTCTCTTGTCCGGCGCCATAACGTCCTGATCACCGTAGTCATCAAATTCCCATTCTCCATCATCAATCTCATCGAGTTCCCGAAAGAGCAATCTTTCCGTATAATTAAACTGTTCTTCAAAGGAAGTTTTTACTGTCTCATTGCCGTACTTATCACACAGTTCTTGGATACGGTTTTCCAAAAGGCTTACAGCACCGAACTGGGCAGCCAGATCGCCACGTCGTTCAACAGCCCCTCTGATATTGTAGGCCAGGAATGAGAACAATTCTTCATTAAGTTCATTATTCCTAAAGAGCTTTATAGGTGGCACTCTAATGCCTTCAGCATAACAACTGGTTGCCTCAGGGTTAAATGTCCCTGGCAGAGGCCCACCCATATCGGCCCAGTGAACAACCGTACAGCCGAAAGCTACTGGCTCTCCTTTAGAAAATATTGGTTTAAGCAAGTGCATATCATTAACATGGGAGCCGACCTCATATGGATCGCTGAACATAAAGGCGTCACCAGGTTCCATCTTATCCAACGGAATGTGTTTAAGCAGATTTATCAGGGAATCTTCGAATGACCCATAGTGGGCTGCTGCATCTGTATGGCCGTGGGCCACCAGCCCTCCGTCAATGGTCAAGATGCCATTAGAACGGTCCCTTCCCATACCCACCACAGGATGATAGGCCATCTGCTCTATGCTGGTGCTGGCTTGATAACATGCTGCCACAAATGCATTCCGCAATACTTCAAAAGTAATGAGGTCCAGTTTAAGGTCTTTGATCTCCTTAACTCCCTCTTTTATCTCAATCTTGGCC
>JBAPTR010000351.1:0-3179 GCA_049282265.1 Desulfatiglandaceae bacterium
GGGCAGTTTGGCGAGATTCTCCAGACTCGCCTCAGGTCTCACATGCTCATCAACATTGAAGACCTCGGACTTTCCCTTTCTCGAATGCAACGTAACAGGGGCGATCTCATCAACAAATTTCCCTTCATCGACGGCTCGGGCAGCCCTTTGATGGCTCAAAAGGGCGAAGGAATCCTGCTCCTGCCTGGATATACCGTATTGTTCTGCAAGGTTTTCGGCGGTCAATCCCATGCCCACGCCGATATGAGGTTCCTGCATGCCCCGCCAAACCAAGTCGTAGACCTCCGCATGTTTCAGACGCTGACCCCAGCGAGCCCAAGTCATAACGTATGGTGCCTGACTCATGCTCTCCACACCGCCGGCCAGGACAAGATCGGACTCCCCGCAGGAAATGGACTGGATCGCCGAAATGATAGCCTGAAGGGAAGAACCACAAGTACTGTTAATAGTGAAACCGGGGGCCTCCTTCGGTATACCTGCCCTGAACGCCGCGTTTCGGGCAACATTCTGTTCGATTGGTGCGAAGCAACAACCGAATATGACCTTGTTGACCCATTCGGGACGGGCTTTCGATCGGGCCATCACCTCCTTGATTACGTGCTCCGCCAAGTCAAGAGGGGGGACGTTTTTCATACTGCCCCCAAAATCTCCGATTGGTGTCCTCACTGCGCCCACTAAGACGATCTCTCTCATGATCTTTCCCCTTTTCGTCCTCAAACCTGTTTTCATTCACTCCTGGGGAGCTCCCTTCGGATCCATTTCTGCCTGATTCCCTTTTCAAGCGGGATCTCGAATCTTCGGTTTTCCCACTCGGAGCTTCCCGAGCCTCCATTTGCAGCCGCCGTTTCAACGGCGAAGCGCCCTATGCTTTAATATCCAAGGGCTTCGGGCTCTTTGGATCAGACCAGTCGTAAAAGCCCCTCTTCGTCTTCAATCCAAGATAACCCATCATGACCATCTTTCTCAAGATGGGGGGCGGTGCATAACGTTTTTCCCTGTACTCCTCGAACATCACGTTACCTGCGTTGAATAGGAGGTCCAGTCCGATGTAATCGGCCAGCATCAGGGGGCCCATGGGATGGTTGAGTCCCAGTTTTATGCCTGTATCGATATCCTTGACGCTCGCAACCCCATTGGATGCGGCACGCATCGCGTCAAGCATGAAGGGTGTGAGAAGCAGATTGACGATAAAGCCTGCATTGTCCTTGGCTAGCACAGGAACTTTTCCCAGAGACTTGACGAAGTCCAGGGCGACATTCTGGATCTCAGGCGCCGTGGAGATGGTCCTGATGACTTCCACGAGGGGCATCACAGGCGCAGGCTGGAAGAAATGCATCCCCAGGAACCGCTCGGTCCTGGAGGTAGCCGCGGCCATCTGAGTAATGGAGAGGGAAGAGGTATTGCTGGCGAAGAGGGCATGTTTGCCGCAAACCGCGTCCAGGGCTCGAAACACATCCAATTTGACCTGCAGATTTTCAAACACGGCCTCTATGATCAGGTCGCAATCCGCCAGTGGTTCCAGAGAGACGGTCCCCTCGAGCCGCGCCAAGCTCGCTTCCTTGACCTCCGGCGTCACAATACCCTTTTTCACGAGTTTGTCGAGTGAAGCCTCCACCCTGCCGAGGCCCTTGTCCAAAAGGGCTTGTTCAGATTCCCTCACGATCACCTCGTATCCACCCTGGATCACCACCTGCGCGATCCCCGAGCCCATGGCGCCACAACCCATGATCCCCACCTTTTTGATTTCCATTTTTCATCCCCCGTGAGAAGTTCCCGGTAGAGGGCCGACCCTTTTCGACGGGATCAAGCACTCAAACCGTTCATGAGAATCCTTCGAAAGTTTTTCACATACTCTTTACCGCTTAACTGGTAACGGTTCAGACTCCATTGGTGTATGACGCCGTGGTGAACGGCAATGAAGGTTAAGGCTGTCAGATTAGGGTCATACTCCTCGTTTATGAGCCCTTGCTGAATTCCCTCTGCGACGATGTCTCTGATGAAGGACCGGTATTTGTCATGGACCCTTCTCAAAAATGGGAGGAAATCTACGTTGGCGTTCAATTCTGTCGTCAAATAATCCAGAAACAGACAAAGATCCAAATTCCGCACCGCAAACGCAGAGCTGAAACTGATGGCCCGGTTGAGTTTTCCTATGGCATCAGCCGGTTTTTCTAAGACATATCGAATCAGCTGGTCGATGTACCGGGACTCGTATTCATCGATTATCCTTAACAGTAACTGACCCTTGCTGTCGAAGTGGGCGTAAAACCCGGCCTTCGTGATTCGCACCCTCCGCATGATATCGTTAATGGATGTTCCGTGATAACCTTGCCGCACGAACAGTTCGAGTGCAGCCTGGATGATTTTGCTTTTGGTTTGCTCTCCTTGTCTCATATGGGGGTCGCTCTGGTCAGGGTGTTTCTTGTCGGGAAACTCGCCGGCCTCATGGGAAACCAGGGGGGCCGCGAATACTAACCAACCGCTCGGAAATTATCATTAGACGGACAGGTGAAATTTGTCAATAGCAATTGTCATGGAATTTATCTTTATTGATTCAAGCTGTTTAAAAGATTAGCAAATAATCTATTCTTCCTTCGTTGGAATAAGATTACCGAACGGTTGGTTTTCACGACGCCTGAAGCCGCTCGCCCTTCACCATGTCGAAAGCCATTGACAGCCCTTCCCCTGATTTTTTAGAAGTTGTTCTGAATCAGATCCAGGGTCGCTCCTGAAGACCATTTCGAACACGTATTTCCAAGTACCCCGGAAGAGACAGAGAAGGAGACCTAAATGACAGATATCGCCATTCCATGCGGTTATGAAATGGTCCGCCTGACCCTCCCGACAGAGGTGGACGTACTCGAATCACGCCCCGTTCCGGCCCTGGCTGACCCAACGGGAGCCGTTGCAGCTGCTCTGAAAGATCCCATTGGTTGCCCTCCCTTACAGCAACTTGCCCGGGACCGCAAATCCGCCTGTGTGGTCATTTCGGATAACACTCGGCCCGTACCCAATCGGGTCATTCTCCCCCCTCTTCTGGAGACGCTGGAATCTGCGGGAATTGAGCGGGACAAGATCACCATCCTCGTCGCGACCGGCACACACCGCGCCAACCTAGGCGAGGAACTGCTCGCCCTGGTCGGCGATCAGATTGCAGCCACCTATAAGATCGTAAACCA
>JBAPTR010000352.1:0-2846 GCA_049282265.1 Desulfatiglandaceae bacterium
GTTCTTGACTTCTATGCCGACTTCTTCTTCAATCTCTCTTCGAATGCATTCCTCAAGGGTTTCTCCCGGCTCTACAAACCCGGCAAGGACGCTGTAAAACTTGGCGGGGAAGCGTTGAGAGTGGGCGAGCAGGAGACGGTCTTCTCTGACGACGGCCACAATCACGGCAGGCGAGAGGCGGGGGTAATTGATCAGCCCGCAGCCGGGACAGATTTTAGCCCTTTCATTCGGCCTGTCTTCGGTCTCCAGGCCGCACTTTCCACAAAAGCGGTGATTTAGGTTCCAGAGGACCAGCTGGTTGGCCAGACCCGCAACCCCGATCAAAGGCTCTACAAGATGTTCGAAAAGGGATCGAATCTCCTTGAGTGCAAATGTCGTCGGGGGAAGTATCATTGCAGGCATCTCCCCGGCGTAGCATGGTCGCCCATCCAGCAATCCGAGGTAATGCAAAGGTTCAGGTCCTGGATCAAGGACCTGCAGATCCCGGAATTGCGGAATGAGATAACGATCGCCTTGCTTCTTTGTGAGCAGCTTTTGCTCCTGAAGGAGAAAGCAGTGGGCATTTTCCCGAATCCTGGTCGGACCTATGAAGCTCGGGTTAAAAGACACGGTGCCGTTCCTTTCCTTTCACTCGCCCTTCCGCCCTTTTGTGGGCATGGGCCGGTCCGGGCAGGCGGCCTGACAATAAAATTCGGATCAACATTTACAACTTCCGAATTCTTATCAAATCTTCCTGCTCTCCTACCAGTATGAGCACGTCTTTCTCATTAATCGTGTAATCGGCATCCGGAACCATGCGTTTCTCCCGGCCGTCTCCCAATTCCCTCTTGACCAGAAATACCTGGACACCATAATTGTTTCGCAGGTCCAACTGAATAAGACTTTTTCCCACAAATCGGTGAGGCGCCGGAATCTCAACCATTGAGTAGTTGTCCACAATCTTGGTGATATCGGAGAGTGCCAGGGAAGAGAAGGCCCGTTCGAGGCCAACCGTCGGTTCCCTTCTGGCCAGTTCCTTGTTGTATTCGTCAATAAGAATCTGCCTGGTCAGATATCCCAGCAGGAGATGACTTTTCTGGGCGTCCACCACTGGGAGTTCGCCTACACCGGACTTCCCGAATACTTTCATGACCGTGTCCAGATTCGTATCCGGTGTGATGTATGTTGGGTTGTTCTCAATGAGATCATACGCCAAAATGATATTGTTGAGGGACGTGGTATCGTCCATGACTGTCCGGACACTTTTCTCCGTAACATATCCGAGAAATCTGTCGTTCTCGTCCACCACACAAAAAATTTCGTGCTCGCTGTTCATAATGGTGGCGATAATATCCTTGAAGGGAGTGTTGGGCGCGAGTCTCTCGCAATCCTTCTTGTACACATCCTCGACTTTAAGAAATTGTAAGACGTTGATTTCTTTCTCCTTGAAAAAGTGAATGCCGCGTTTCACCAATTTCAACGTGTAAATGGATTCGGGCTGCATTTTCGTCGTAAAAGTGACTGCAATAATGGTTGCAATCATCAGGGGCAGGATAATCGTATAGTCATTGGTCATTTCAAAAATAATGATAATCGAAGTAATGGGCGCGTGAGTGACGGCCCCCACAAAGGCCCCCATTCCCACCATGGAGTAGGCCCCCGATGAGGCCGTAATCGTCGGGAAGAATTGGTGGACAAGCATGCCCAAGGCGCCGCCGATCATGGCCCCGATAAAAAGAGAGGGTGCAAATATTCCACCAGAGCCGCCCGACCCCAAGGTAAAGGATGTCGCCACTATTTTTAACACCATCAAGATGAGCAGAATATCCCATGAGGTGTGCCCTGCCAGCGATTCGTTTATCCCTTCGTAACCCACACCGTAAATTGCCGGAAAAACGATTCCCATCCCACCGACGATCAATCCTCCGATGGCGGGTTTGATATAATCCGGAAATTTCCAGTCATCAAAAAAGTCTTCCAACGCATACAACAATTTGATAAAAAACAGACCGGCAATGCCTGCAATCAATCCCATTCCGGCGTAAAAGATCAACTCCCAGGGGGATACGAGGGTGTATTTGGCCACTATGAAGGCCGGAAAATCTCCGAGATAATGACGTGATATAACGGTGGCAGTCACCGATGCAATGACGATGGGACTGAACTGCATCACGCCGAAATCGCCGAAAATGATTTCGATGGCAAAGAGTGCCCCGGCCACGGGGGCATTAAAGGCTGCCGCGATGCCCCCGGCAGCACCGGCTGCCACAAGCGTCCGCAGTTTCTCCGGCGGCAGCTGAAAACATTGGCCTATCATCGAACCGATTGCAGAGCCGATCTGCACGATCGGGCCTTCACGTCCGGATGATCCACCGGAGCCGATGCAAATTGAACTGGCGACGATTTTGGCGAGTACGACTCTCGGTCGTATCATGCCGTTTCGGAGCAGGATGCTCTCCATGACCTCGGGTACTCCGTGGCCTTTGACCTCTTTGGAGAGAAAGGTGACGATCGGCCCGACCAACAGCCCACCGACGGCTGGCATCAATAGCTTCTGGTACCACGGCAGGCGCGCTACCATGCTCAGAGAATATGCGACATGTTGTGTGGAAGCGACCTGAATCAGGTGGATCAAATACCGTAAACCAAGGGCGCCGTATCCTGTCATCAGTCCGACAAAGACCGCCAGGATGACCATAAGGGTGTGCTCGGCCATCTTCAAACGGTCTACTACCTTTGCAACGGATTTTCCCCATCCTCCGGACACATCTGGATTTTGACGATCTGGATTCTGCATGTTAAATGCTCATCTCCATTATTCCAGAGCAACCTTTCAAGATTTTAGCCCTTGTCGCAAAACGTATTAC
>JBAPTR010000353.1:0-6952 GCA_049282265.1 Desulfatiglandaceae bacterium
GATCAACCCACCACCCTTGAAATAGAAAATCTTGGCGTTGCGATCCACGGCCAGAGCTTCGCATCTCCGGCGGTCAGGAAGAACCTTGCAGTCAATTACCCTGCCCCACTGCCGGGACACTTCAATATCGGCATGCTCCACACCTGTGCAACAGGCAGGGAAGGGCACGAACCATATGCCCCCTGCAAGGTGGAAGACCTCCAGCTGAAGGGGTATGACTACTGGGCACTTGGCCACGTCCACCAGCGTGAGATACTCTCCGATGACCCGTTGATCGTGTTCCCCGGGAATACCCAGGGACGCAATATCCGTGAAACCGGGGCCAAGGGATGCATGCTGGTCACGGTCGATGAAAAGGGTCGGCCTTCTGCTGATTTCAAACCCCTCGATGTGATTCGTTGGACAAAACTTGCCGTTGATGGTTCCCGGGCCGAGAACGGGCATGACGTCGTTGATCTGGTTTCAGCACACCTGGAAAGGATCCTCGGAGAAAACAACGGCATGCCCCTGATAGCACGCGTGGAAATCACAGGTCCTTCTCCCGCACATACTGATCTGGCAGCCAACCAGGAACGATGGATAAACGATATAAAGGCAGTGGCCGTGGATATCAGCGGGGACAGGATATGGGTCGAGAAAGTGAAATTCCGGACCACCTTCCCAAAGGACATAGAAACAGGAGCCAATGCAGAAGGACCGATCGGCGAACTCTGGCGATACCTGAATGAGTTGCGCTCTCAACCGGATCAACTGACAGGGATCGGGGAGACACTTAAAGACATTACCAGGAAATTGCCAAGGGAACTCACGGAGGACAGGGAAGTTATTTCACCGGAAGACCCGAAATGGCTGGCGGAGCAACTTGACCAGGTGGGTCCCATGCTTGTGCGGCGTCTCATGAGAAAGGAGGCTCTGTCATGAAAATCCTCCAAATGAACTTGATTGCTTTTGGTCCCTTTAAAGATACACTTCTTGAACTGGGTGATGGTAATGAAGGACTCCACATCATATACGGTCCGAACGAGGCAGGCAAAAGCTCCGCCCTTCGGGCATTGAGGCAGACGCTTTTCGGAATCCCGGAACGGTCCCTGGACGATTTTGTCCACCCTTATGCAAAACTCCGTATCGGCGCCGTGATCGAGCAAAACGACGGCGCCCGGCTGGAATTTATCCGCAGAAAAGGCAGGGCAAATACGCTTCGGGGACCTGATGACAGCACGGTACTGGATGATGCTCTGCTACGTCCCTTCCTGGGCGGCATGACCGCCGATCTTTTCTCCACCATGTTCGGCATCGACCACGGCGACCTGGTTCGCGGCGGTACCGAGATCATTCAGGGCGGGGGCAACCTCGGTCAAATGCTTTTTGCCGCGGGGTCCGGCATAGCAGACCTCCGCAAGGTGCAGGAGGAACTCCAAGCAGAGGCGGATGCCCTTTTCAGGCCTTCGGGACAGAAACCGCTCATCAATGAGGCCCTTTCAAAGTTCAAGAAAACCCGAAAAGACCTCCGCGATGCCCAGCTTCCCGGGCAGGAATGGGAAAGGCACGATGAAGCGCTCTCCAATGCAAAGCATCAAAGGGCCGATCTCGTTCTTGAACTGACAGAAAAGCAGAAAAAGCGACATCGTCTCGAAAGGATCAGGGATGCATTTCCGTTGATTGGTAGGAGAAAAGAACTCCTGGAGGAAAGAACGTCGTATGCGGATGCCGTGCTCCTTCCGGAGGATTTTGGAGAACGGAGAGCCAGTCTTCTCACCGATCTGCGAATCGGGGAAGACAAAAAAAATAAGGCCTTGACAAGTCAAAAAGAAATCCGTGAAGCCATTGCTCAGCTTGATGTTTCTGAAGAGATCCTGGAAAAAGCGGACCTTATTGAGCAAGTCTACAAGGACCTGGGGAGTTATCAGAAGGCAAAAAAGGACCGCATTCAACTCGAAACAAGAAAGAATGTCCTCTGGAGTGAGGCCAAAGAAATCCTCGCCGGGCTCCGGGACGACTTTCAATTGGAAGATACCGACAAACTCCGGCTGAAGAGACCGGAAACAGTCAAGATACGAGAACTCGGAACCAGGTACGAACGATTGGTAACCCTCCTGGAAACCACCCGGGACGATATCTCGAAATTTTTCCGGCAAGTCAATGACATTGACCAGGAATTAGCCACTCTCGAATCTCCCCTTGAAATTGATGACCTGCAAAACGCCGTAGAAAATGCTGCCAAGTACGCTGCACTCGAAGACCATTCCCTTTCTGAAGAGGCGGAGATCAAAAGCGCTCTCGACTCATTGCAAATAGCTCTCCAAAAACAGACCCTGTGGACAGGGACCTTTGAAAACCTTGAAAAACTTCCTTTGCCTTCCATCGAGACGATCGATTCCTTTGATCATCGCCTTAATGAAGCGGAGAAAACCCAAAGCCGCATTCAATCCGATCGCAAGGCCCTTGAAGATGCACTCCTCAAGACTGAAGGGCAAATCAAGGAACTTAGACTGGAACAGGCGGTTCCAACCGAAGAGGATCTCCAAAACGCCCGTATAAAAAGGGAAGAAGGATGGAAACTTGTCCGGCAATTACTTGATGAGGAAACAGGGTCCGGCAAGGGACAAGAGGATTTCATAAACCTGTTCAAGCCCGCCCAGACCCTGGCTGATGCCTATGAACTCAGTGTCAAAGAGGCTGATCACCTTTCGGACCGCTTGAGGCGCGAGGCAAACCGGGTTACGCAACTGGCCAGGCTCCTTTCAGACAAAGAGACCGGAGATATACAACGCAAGGACCTGGAAAAACAGCTTGAGCAGGCGGAAAATGAGCTTAATGCTATCAATAAGGAATGGTTCAAGGTCTGGGAACCGGCAGGCATAGTACCCCGGTCCCCGAGGGAGATGCACGCGTGGATACTGGACCAACAGGGAATTATCAAGGACCTGCGCGAAATTAGGGTACGAAGGGCAAAGGCAGACGATTTGAAGGGACGGACTGAAACACACAGAAACGAAGTGGATCGATGTCTCACCGCTATCTTCCAGACCTCTGCAAAATCTGGAGAAACCCTCTCGGATCTCATCCTCCGGAGCAGACAGATCATCAAAAAACAAGAAAAACTACGCGCCAAACTCGCCAAACTCGTGGCTGACAAGAACGAGCGGGAGAAGGCCTTAAAAGAAGCCGGCCGGCGTCGTGAGCAAATTGAAAAAGATATCACCCACTGGCAGGGCGAATGGGAGAAGGCAATCCGGCCCCTGGGCCTCGACGGAGAGGCCACGCCCGGACAGGCCAATGCCGTCATGGACGATCTGAAAAGCCTTTTTGATAAACTCAAGGAGGCAGATATCCTTCATAAACGTATCAAAGGCATTGACACGGACGCAGAAGCGTTTTCTCAAAGGGTGACAGCCCTGGTAGATCAGGTTGCCATCGAGGCAAAAAAAATCCCTATCGAACAGGCTGCTGCTGATCTGAATGGACGTCTCACACGGGCACGGGAAGCCGGGACCGAACTGAAAGGTCTGGAAAAGCAGCTGGGACAGGAAGAAAAGCAACTTCGAGAGGCTGAAAAAGGGATATCCGGGGCACGCTCAAAACTCGACCGCATGTGCGAAGAAGCGCATTGTTCGAAATATGAGGATCTTTCCGAGGCGGAAAAACGGTCTTTCAGGCGCCGCCGGATAGAGGCTGAACTGGAAGGGCTGGAAGAACAACTGCGCAAACTGGCCGCCGGAATGACCGTAGAGGAATTCGTTGAGGATGCGCAGAGGGTTGATCCGGACGAGGTTCACAGCCAAATCGACCGCCTCAATGAAGAAGTGACCTCTCTTGAGAAAGAAAAGAGCGATATTGACCGTACCATCGGCGGGGAAGAGAAGGAACTGGAAAAAATGGATGGAAGCGGCAAGGCGGCGGACCTGGCTGAGGATGTGGAGATGATCCTGGGAGGAATGGCGGCAAACATCGAACAATATGCGCGGTTGCGCCTCGCCTCTGCGGTCCTGAGCCGTGCCATTGAAAGATACCGTGAAAAGAATGAGGGACCTGTCCTCAAGCGGACGAATGAGCTTTTTGCCGCCATGACCATGGGCTCATTTGCCGGCGTCCGGGCGGAATTTGATGAGCACGGCAACCCCACCCTCGTTGGTGTCCGGCCGGGAGACAAAGGGACCGTAAGTGTGGAGGGCATGAGTGACGGCACCGCCGACCAGTTATACCTTGCTTTGCGTCTTGCAAGCCTGGAAAAATATATGGAAAACAGTGAACCGCTTCCTTTTATCGTGGACGATATCCTCATCAGGTTCGACGATGAAAGATCCGTTGCGGCCTTGCAGGTGCTGGCACAGCTGGCAACCAGCACGCAAGTCATATTTTTTACACACCACCGGCATCTTGTGGACCTGGCCACTGCAAATGTCGATTCCTCGGTCTTGTTTGAGCATGTTTTGCAGGCATAAGTGCGAGAAAAAGGCGGTACCTGCTTTATTGCCGCCTTGAAGCGGGTTTCGAATCCGTGAGCCCCAAGCCAGGGAAATTATTTGACATGAAGTCCTTCTGGAGCTAGTAAGAACTCATACCGCACATTTTCCAACCGCACAAGCCACGGGAGGTCAGGCATCTTGAACAAACCGAGACGGCTCAAGACGGTTGCCCCCTCTTTTCCGGACCTGGGATTTGTAGCTGCCACTGCTATCCCGGTGGCCGGGGATGGCCCCATCTATTACCATCTCAAAGGCAAGAAAGATGGTTAACCAGTTTCCTCGAAATTGACGTTGATGCATACCAAGCCCGTATCGAAACCCTGGAAAAAGCAAGCGAGGTCCCTTGAGAAAAACTGTTAGGCACTTAGTAACTCGACATTGGGCTGAAAAGGGTGTACTTTTGACACAAATACGCATATATATTTGGGTCTAAAATATTATGGGAAAACACACGCAAAGTATTGATAAAAAAACAATAAGTCGCATTTTTGGCCACGGAAAGGGTTGGGTATTCACTCCGGCTCATTTTTCTGATCTGGGGAGCCGTGATGCAGTGGCTTCTGCTTTGAGAAGGTATCGGCAGTCGGGCCTCGTCCGTCAACTCGCCAGGGGGCTGTACGATTATCCGCGCACCGACGCCGAGCTCGGGATGCTGTCCCCATCCCCCGACGCTGTTGCCAGAGCGTTGGCCGGGCGTGATGCCGTTCGTCTACAGCCGTCAGGCGCCTATGCGGCCAATCTCCTGGGACTTTCCACACAGATTCCCATGAAGATCGTCTATCTTACGGATGGTCGTTCCCGGAGCGTACAAATCGGAAAAAAGCAGATCATCCTGAAGCGGACCACGCCACGGAACATGGCAACGGCAGGCAGAATCAGCGGATTGACCATCCAGGCACTGCGACACTTGGGCCAAAAGCATGTCGATGAAGATGTTATTGCTCGGCTCGATCGTCGGCTGGATGCGGACGCCAGAAAGCAGTTGCTTAAGGATGTCCGCTTTGCCCCTGCCTGGATCGCAGACATTATGAGACAACTGGGAAAGAAAGAATAAACGGAATTAACATGAACGCGTTCTTGTCATTTTCTGAGGGCCGAAGGCGAACGGTCTGCGAACAGGCACAAGACACACTTGGCCTGCCACCGGCTACCATTGAGAAGGATTTCTGGGTTTGCTGGACACTGAAAAAATTGTTCGATCTGCCGGAATGGGGCGCCCATCTCACATTCAAGGGTGGGACTTCGCTCTCAAAGGGATGGGCTCTCATAGAAAGGTTTTCTGAAGATATCGACATCGTAATCGATCGTGAGGCTCTCGGCTTTGGCGGTGATATGGCCCCAGAACGCGCTCCCAGCAAAAAACAGACTCGCAAACGGTTGGACGGCCTGAAAAAGGCCAGTCAGCGCTGTGTAAACGAAACCCTTCTTCCCCTGCTCAGGAAGGCCATATCTCAAGAGATGCCCGCTGAGTTATCATGGCAAATCGATCCGGATCCGGATGATCCGGATGAGCAGACACTTCTTTTGGCCTACCCAACAGCCTTTGCTGACCAGATGGCCTATCTTCGCCAGGTGGTAAAGATCGAACTGGGCGCCCGTTCCGATACAGACCCAACTCAGAAAATCGATATTCATCCGTATATCGCAGATGCTTTT
The DNA here is from genome assembly GCA_049282265.1 of Desulfatiglandaceae bacterium. Classification (GTDB taxonomy): domain Bacteria; phylum Desulfobacterota; class DSM-4660; order Desulfatiglandales; family Desulfatiglandaceae; genus CAYUCJ01. Next base: position 6,123 of record JBAPTR010000353.1, read on the forward strand.
CCCGATCTACTCACCCAAGGACACTTTTTAGTCAGAGCGGTATCTCCCGAACGCACTTTCTGGGAAAAAGCTATGCTGCTCCATGAAGAGACGTTTCGACCTCCGGAGAAAAAGCGACAAGCGCGGATGGCCAGACATTATTATGATCTGTACTGCCTTATTGAAGCCGGCATCGGCCAGAAAGCGTCCGGGGATATCGAACTTTTCAGGCGAATCTCCGCCCATCGTCAGGTCTATTTTCGGTATACCTGGGTGGATTATGACACCTTGCGTCCGGGACTCCTGCTGCTTGTCCCTCCCAATGAACAGCTTGATGATTGGAAATCGGATTACACCGTCATGAAAAACGAGATGTTTTTTGGCGAACCCCCAGCATTTGACGACCTCATCCAAAGAGTTCAAGAGTTCCAGGATGCATTCAATCGGAAAGCAGGGGCAGAATGATCATGAAATATACAACGTCCGTGAGATCCATACAGTGGGGCATCGAGCGATTTGGGGCAACACGCACAGGCGAAGTCAGGGAAACTATTTGACATAATTCCTTCAGAGGATTACTAAAAAACACAAAGTGTATTCTCCAACCGGACAAGCCACGGGAGGTGAGGCATCTTGAAGAAGCCGGCACGGCTCAAGACAACAGCCCGCTTTTTTCCCGACCAGGAATTTAAAGCCGCCACCTCGACCCAAATCACTATTGAGGGCCATATCACCGACCCACGTTCTATTGCCCTTTCAACGGCAAAGAGTATCTCTCCGGTCACATCTTCAAGAAGGGCTTTGATCCATACCCGTCCCGTATCGAACCCCTGGAAAAAGCAAGCGAGGCA
>JBAPTR010000354.1:0-2135 GCA_049282265.1 Desulfatiglandaceae bacterium
CGATTATCCTCAGGAAAAGCTTGAGGTGATTGTTTTTGATAACGGCTCATCGGATAATTCCCTTCAAGTGATAGAAGATGTGTACCCATCTGCTGTGGTCCTGAAGAATCCGAAAAATATTGGCTTCGCTCCGCCCCATAGAGTCGCATCGCAGGTAGCGAAAGGTGAAGTCCTTGCTTTTTTGAACAATGACATGAAAGTAGAAAGCGGATGGATAAGCAGAGGCATTGAACTCTTGGACCTTGAAAAGGGGGTAGTGTGTTCTTCCTCGAAGATTATGAATTGGCGAGGGACAGACGTGGAATTCAACGGTGGGTCTTTACAGTACCTGGGATACGCTGATCAATTGAAAAGGAGCGAAGTGGAAAAAGGCGAAGACGTTCTCTTCCCTTGCGGCGGCGCTATGTTCATTTTGAAAAGCGTATTCGAAGAGGCGGGTTGCTTTGATGATGATTATTTCGCAATTTTTGAAGACGTGGATCTGGGTTGGCGCTTATGGGTTATGGGTTACCGCGTAGTAATGGCGCCCGACAGCATCGTCTATCACAGAGGGCATGGTACTTTACGGACGCGAAGGCAGGCAAAAATGCGCTTCCTCATGCACAGAAATGCCTTGATGACCATTATCAAGAATTATGATAATGAGAATCTAATGAAGGTGCTTCCTGTTGCTTTTATACTTGCAGTAAAAAGGGCATTATTGTTTATGAATATTGACAAGAAGGCCTTTTACTTTTGGGAGGATCAGGATTCGCGGATTCCTCCACCACCAAAATTTGAAGAAGCGTGTCTGCATCTTGCTGCGATTGACGATGTTTTTGAATCATTCCAGTCCATTCAAGAGAAACGAAACGCCGTTCAAAGTCGTAGAAAAAGGGATGATAAAGACATTTTTGTACTCTTCAAGGATCCTTTTAGAAATATCATGGGGTCTGCAGAATATCTCTGGGATGAGGTCTCTCTGTTTGGAGCCTTTGGTCTCGAAAGGGTATTTCAGTGTGAAGATCAATACATGGGGAGATTGAATCAAGGGATTTTTCACGCCCAAAACGTCCTGAAAACGTTGAGAAAGGAGATCCCTGACTTATCTGGCTTTCCTTCAAACATGAAAAATATGCAAGATAAGAAACATCCGGCAAAAAGATTTTCAAAAAGCCTGAAAGAAAAAGGTTTCGCAGAGACGTTTCGGAAGGTGGCCCGCCATTTGGTTGCCTACATAGGCAGTCAATTATAAACCTTATCAAACGAGTCTTGGAATGTGAGAACGGAGGGAGAGCAGCATGAAATTGTCATTGTCTTTTTTCAAAATCGTTAAAGAAACATGAACTTATTGCCGAATAGAAATCTGGACTCCATTGTTGAACTGGATGAAACAACGGAAAAAGGGGCGGAATACATGCGGATCTTCCCCTGTGAAAAGGTCGATTCGGATCCTGCTTGCTTCGGAAAAGAAACGTTTCTGAAAGGCCCTGAGATATTGGAGTGATATTGTTGGCATTTTTTTTGCAAGAGTATTATAGGTATTTGGAAGGATATACCAAAACCCTAAAAAGGCTAGTAGGAGGTAACACAAGATGACTAAAATCAGAAAAAACACTGCTATTCTGGTATTAATTTTTGTCTTGTTCTGTGGATTGATTTATTGTGCCAATGCGGCGGCTTCGGCCATAACCGTCAACATTTCCACTCCAGGAGATGGCGATACCTTTCAACTGGGCGAGACCATCTATTTTTCCGGGGAAGGCACTAAGGCCTACTCAACATTAGACGCGGACGGTAATGTCGTCAGCTCAGAATATAATTTGACGGGGGGTGATCTTGTTTGGGAGTCAAGCCTGGATGGGAGGATCGGTATAGGCACTTATTTCACCACGAGCAGCCTTTCCGCCGGGCATCACAGGATTACACTTATTGCGGATAAGCAAGTAGTAGCCTCTGTACAGATCGATGTTACCCCGAGTTTGACATCAGGGAATTATGCAACCTATAACATGGCGACCAACACGCTATATGTTCCATATTTGCAGTCGTCGGGAGTTTCCTATTGGATAAACATGAGCATCATTTCTTTTTTACCCCTCCAATTGAAAATAACGGGCATCGGGGAAAATACCTATGATACGAGCACGGCGTAT
>JBAPTR010000355.1:0-1728 GCA_049282265.1 Desulfatiglandaceae bacterium
AGCACATTAGCAGATGCCAACGAAAAAAGAGACTGGCGCATCTATTGCGACTTCGCCCAAGTATTGATTCATGTCGCCAGAAGATTATACGCAGATGACGACTTTGGCCTGGAATTAAAAGAAACAGTTTACGCACTGGACGCTTCTACTATCGACCTATGCCTTTCCCTTTTTCCATGGGCTAGATTTCGCAGGACCAAGGGTGCCATTAAGTTGCACACATTGCTGGATCTCCGGGGCAATATCCCGACCTTTCTTGCAATAACTGATGGTAAAGTCCACGACGTTAATATCCTCGATGAACTTATTCCAGAGCTCGGAGCCATCTATGTCATGGATCGTGGTTATCTTGATTTTTCTCGGCTTTACGCTATTAACCAGTGTCCCGCGTTTTTCGTTGTCCGCTCGAAGCGCAATACAAGGTATCGTCGCATCTACTCTCGTCTGATCGATAAAACCACTGGATTGCGATGTGACCAGACCGTCGCTTTCACCGGCTTTTACACGAAAAAAGACTACCCCGAAAAACTTCGGCGGATAAAATTCTTCGACTCTGAGAAGAAAAAAACCCTCAACTTCCTTACAAATAACTTCACGCTACCTGCTTTAACAATCGCCGAATTGTACCGGTACCGATGGCAAATCGAACTGTTTTTCAAATGGATCAAACAGCACCTGCGAATAAAAGCGTTCTATGGGACATCCATGAATGCTGTGAAAACTCAAATCTGGATCGCTATCTCAATATACGTGCTCGTAGCGATCGTTAAAAAGAGGCTCAATCTGGACCAAAGTCTTTACACAATTTTACAGATTTTGAGTGTCACCCTTTTTGAGAAAATGCCCATTTTACAAGTGTTTCAGCAGTTCGATTACACAGAATATCAACCCAACAACTGTAACCAATTAAGATTGTTTGAATATTGACCGGACAGTAGTGAGAAAGGGTCTGAAAAAGAGTGTCAGGTTCGGCGCCTCTTCGTACCTCATAGGCTGCCGTTCGCGGCATAAATCAGCTTTTTACGATTCCATCAAGTCAAGGAGAAGAGATTTGCTCTATTGCCCTTTTGTTGACATGGGACAACGCCACTAAGCGGACTATCGTATTTCCGCTCAAAGAGTGACAAACAGGAATCAATGCGATATGCAAGTTTCAAGACCGGACCCTTTGCACTCGCATTCATCCCCTGGCCGTCCTTCCCCTTCTTATTCTGATGCCGAATGTTTCCGGTAGGCCAACATCATTTTGATTTCTCCATAGGAGTAGTCAGCTCCCAGGGCATTTTTTACTTCACTGAGGGAATTATTGTGATCTGTAGCAAGTTCCTTTTCAATGGCCTGTTGTTTTTCATGTGAAATCAGCTTATTGATATCTAATTTGCCTTTTTCCACAAAAAAGGTCAGATGCCCTTCAATGGTAGATTGTACCAGGCCTCTTTCCTGTGCAATCCGGGCAATAGTTAATCCGCTATTGAACATATCGAAGCTTGTCTGTTTCGTATCGAACGGTGGAGGCGCATCTTTTGCCGGGGTACTTTCTTCAGGAAGTTTTTTAGGCTCCGGCAGAACGACCTTCTCTATCCCGTGTTTTTCGCGATAGGCCAAAACCAGTTTCACAAGTTCTTCACCGTATTTCTCAACGGTCTTCTTGCCGACTCCATCTATTTTCCTTAGATCAGCAGTATTGTCGGGCAGGCATACCACAATCTGGAGCAGTACCTGTTGATG
>JBAPTR010000356.1:0-8405 GCA_049282265.1 Desulfatiglandaceae bacterium
CAGGAATATGCCGTTTGCCTGGCTCTTGGGAGCCACGACTTCCTTGGAAGGCCAGCCCTCAAGACGTTTTACGAAGTCCATAAGATCGAGGAAAGGAAAACATGAAAAGGATTGATTTTGAGGCCCATTTTTACACTGAAGAATATGTTCGTGTGATGTATCAGAACGGGGGATATCCAAATTTCAGGGATGATGAGAAAACAAAGGCCCGCCGACTCTGGTATAATAAAGATGTGGGGCAGCCATTTGCTGATCTCCTCTTGAATGACCTTCTGAATCTGGATGAGGAAAGATTGAAGAGGATGGATGAATGGGGCATCGATGTGCAGTTGCTCAGCCTGTCTGCTCCTGGTCTGGAGCAGTTTGATCCCAAGACAGGAACGGACCTTGCGAAGAGCGCAAACGATGCCCTGTTTGAAGTCACGAAGCGATATCCGGATAGAATTATGGGGTATGCCGCACTTGCGCCCAGGGATCCCATGCAGGCGGCAGACGAGTTGACACGGGCTGTTGAAGAACTCGGCTTCAAGGGATGGAATACCCATTCAAATTATGGTGAGACATACCTTGACGATATGGAATATCGGCCGATTCTTCAAAAAGCCGAAAAACTGGGTGTGCCGATTTATATTCACCCGACGGTCTCGGCAATTACTCAGATGAGAGGCTATGGATTCGCCCTGGCAGGGGCGCCTTTCGGGTTCGGCATGGAGGCGGCGCTCTGTATCATGCGCCTTATATACAGTGGTGCTTTTGACAAATATCCGGGGTTAAAGGTTATCCTCGGGCATTTAGGCGAGGCGCTGCCGTTCCTTCTCGAGCGAATAGATTGGGCCTACGTGAGGCCTTTCGATCCCGATGCCAGACCAAAATTGTCCAAAAAGCCAAGTGAGTATCTTCGGAACAACATATATATAACCACGAGCGGAAACCATTATCAACCCGCCTTTATGTGTGCTTATGAGGCGATAGGCATAGACAGGATGCTTTGGGGCACGGACTACCCGTATGAGGATTTGCAGGAATGCATACAATCACTGGAACAAAAACCCATATCTTCTCTGGATAAAGAGAAAATCTACTACCGAAACGCCGAACGAATGGGAATTATTTCATGAATAGCGAAAAGATTGCTCAGGATGTTTCAGAATAGCAGGCGGGAAAATAGATGCTTTCCTCATTCTACCATAAATTAACAAAAATAAACAGTCTAGTCGCTGCAATATCGTGTATCATCCTTCTTTTCGTAACATTTAGTATCTTTGTGGATGTGATCCTCAGGTATTTTTTTGGGAGCCCCAGTACCTGGATCACGGAGGTGTCCACCTACCTCTTTCTCTATATCATCTTTTTTGGAACGCCCTACGCCCTTCAGCAGGGGCTGCACGTGAAGGTAACCTTCCTGTTGGACCGATTTAGTACCAGGAAAATACGTGTGCTGAATCTCGTAACCTCAATATTGGCCACGATATTTGCCATGGTTCTTTTGTGGCAGACATCGATCATGACGTGGACCGCCTTCAAGGAAAAATGGACATCGCCGACCATGCTGAGTGTGCCCTATTCCTGGATATATGTAGCCATGGTTATAGGCTCCTTTTTATTGCTGCTTACCTTTTTATGTGAAGCCATCCTGTCGTTCAAAGGAAAATCTTAGGATTCTGAGATACAAGGAATAGATTCATTATGGACCTTGGTGTCATTTCAATAATTTTGGTTGTTGTCTTAGTCCTCCTGTTGGGCCTTGGTACACCCATAGCCTTCTGTCTGGGATTCTTGGGCGTTCTTGGCATAGTCAGCTTCCTGGATGTGGGCACACTCTATCAGATCGCTGAGATAGCAGCTCAAACGGGAACCAACCTTTTTATGCTCACCCTGCCCCTTTTTATCCTGATGGCGGAAGTGGTTTCATTCTCAGGCGTGGGGGACGATATCTATTCCACTTCCCAAGACTGGCTCAGTTGGCTTCCCGGAGGTCTGGCCATAAGCAGCGTCGCGACTTGCGCCGGTTTTGCCGCCATCAGCGGTTCAAGTCCTGCAACTGCAGCCACGGTAGGCTTGGTAGCTATTCCGGAAATGATAAAGCGAGGATATAATCGTTATTTGGCCGTAGGGGCTATTGCCGCAGGAGGCACCCTTGGAATATTAATTCCACCCAGCATCACAATGATAATCTATGGTATCATTACCGAGGTATCGATAGGAAAACTCTTTATTGCCGGTATCATACCCGGTATTCTGCTCGCGTCTATTCTGTCCCTGGGTATTGCCATTGCGGTGAAAATGAAACCGGCCCTGGCACCGCCTATCCAGGGGGTAACCTGGAGCAAGAGGTTCAGGTCTCTTGGAAAGATCTGGGCATTTGTTCTACTGGCTTTCAGCGTTATGGGAAGCATCTACTTTGGGGTTGCTACCCCAACAGAATCAGCAGCCATAGGTGCTACGCTTGCCATCTTTATTGCATTTGCATATCGCAGACTGACCTTAAAGGCCCTCCATGGTGCCCTTTTGAGAACAGTCGGTGTAACCGCAATGATCATGTTTCTGGTCATAGGCGGGAATGTTCTGGCTTTTTTGCTGTCCACTCTTTCCATCCCCCAATTCGCGACAGATGCAGTTGCCGCCTTGCATGCTTCGAGGTGGACCATCATGATTATCATAAATATGATCTTTCTGGTTATGGGGTGTCTATTGGACCCTATGTCCATTATGGTCATCACGCTTCCAATCATTTTCCCTATTATCACCAAGCTGGGTTTTGATCCCGTCTGGTTCGGAATTGTTGTCACCATCAATGTGGAGATGGGGATGATCACCCCCCCAGTCGGGCTGAACCTTTTCATTTTAAAGGGGGCGGTACCGGGCATTACAATGAAAGATATTGTCGTTGGTTCCCTGCCATTTATCTTTATGCTGCTGATCGGCTTGGTATTGATCATGATTTTCCCGCACTTATCGACCTGGTTGCCAGGAAGGGTCGGATTCTAGCCGGAAGAATAAAATATAATCGAAGCGTGTGAATTTGTCGGAGGAAGGCCTTCATGGCAAGAAAGAAAACCGATTATGAAAGGATGTTGAAAAGCATCAAAACAACCCAAGAGTGGTTTGAACCCTCACCTTATAAGTGGCAGAGGGTCGATCCCAAGGAAAAAGGGGGGAAAAAGACACTCTATGGCTTGTGCCGTGCCTGTATGCAGGGAGACTGCTCGACCCTCGTTCACCTGGAAGACGGGGTTGTCACCAGGGTAGAGGGCAATCCGGATACGCCGCCTAATTATGGCTCCCTTTGCGCCAAAGGGAATGCGGAAATTATGGGGCTGTATAACCCGTACCGCGTTAAGACGCCCATGGTGCGGACGAACCCCCTGAAAGGCCTGGATGTGGACCCCATGTGGAAAGAGGTGAGCTGGGGTGAGGCCATGGACCTCACGGCCGAAGGCTTGAAAAAAGTGAGGGAAAAGGACGCGAGGGGCCTGGTGATCTGCGAGGGTTGGGGAGAACGGGATACCATTTTCCGGCAGCCGTTCGGCCATGCCTTTGGAACGCCCAATGAGATAGGTTCCCACGGTGCCCTTTGTACGGTGCACTATGCGACGGGATTGATCCAATCCGGTTATCCTGTCGCTGTTGTGGATCTGGAATATTGTCAATATCATATCACCCTGGGTCGTTCTCTGGGACCCAATTTCGGCATTGTCCCGGGCATGCGTAAGTTCTCCAAGGCCGTGGAGCGGGGCATGAAGCTCGTGGTGGTGGATCCACGAAGCTCTTACGAGGCATCTAAAGGAGAATGGGTTCCAATCCGACCGGGGACCGACCTGGCCTTCCTGCTTGCCATGGCGCATGTGATTCTCCATGAAATAAAGGTTTATGACAAATTCTTTCTCCTAAACCGAACCAATGCCCCCTATCTGATCGGCCCGGACGGGAAATACGTCAGAGAAGCCGGCAAAGGCAAACCGCTGATGTGGGACGATCTCGAAAATAAGGCCAAGCCTTTTGATGCCCAATTTGGTGAGATAGCCCTGCAAGGCACCCGTGAGATCAGCGGGGTGACCTGCAAGACCGCCTTTGACATGATTTGTGAAGAATACGTCCGGTACACGCCGGAGTGGGCGGAAGAAATATGCACTGTGCCGGCAAAGACCATCAGGCGCCTGGCAAAGGAATTCATTGAAAATGCCCGCATAGGAAGCACTATTGAAATCGATGGATTCACCTTCCCCTTCAGGCCCGCATCCCTCAATGTGGAGCGCAATGTCACGAATCGAAGGGGCGGCACCTATGCGGACCTTGTGGGGAAGATTATTAATATGCTGGTAGGAAATATCGAAGTACCAGGTGGATGCCTCAGCTGCAGCTACAGGGGCCCCATCATGGGGCCAACCGGTGATGGAACCGTCACTCCCGGCTACGAGGCTGTCCCGAAACCCTTCAAGTTTCCCCCGGACCATTTGAGCATGGCGGAATTTTACCCGCACCAACATACGGCTCCGCACCTGGCTATCAACGCCATCTTGAACCCCGAAAAATACCATCTACCATACCGGGCGGAGGCATGGATGTCGGTAGGCGGCAATCCCATCCGACAAAACGCCCAACCCGAATCCTATGTGGAAGGATTTAAAAAACTCTCATTTGTTGTTTCCATTGCCTACCACATGGATGAAGTAGCGATTCTTAGCGATGTATTGCTGCCCGAACACAGCGCCCTCGAGAGATTTCGTGTGGCCCCGTTTTATTTACAGCACCAATCCATTGACAATGAAGTCAATGGCCTGAAAATGATTCAGCTGCGTGAAGCCGTCCCTCCCCTTTTCAATACAAGACACGTGGATGACATCTTTATGGAATTGGCGGAACGGTTGGGCATCCTCTATGGCGAAGGCGGGCTCTATGATCAGCTGAATAAAGCCATCGATTGGGTGGACAAGGCCGACGGCCTCAACATGAATGGACAATGGAAACTGGATGTTGAAAAAAAGTACACCCTGGAAGAGATCTTTGACAGGCAGATCAGGGGCTGGCCTTACAGTGACGGGAAGGGCTTGGAGGACCTGAAAAAGAAGGGCAATATCCAATACTGGAAACCACGTAAGGAATTCTACCTTTATTACTATTTTCCAGACAACAAGACCAGACACCCTATCTATATGACGGGACTCAAAGAGGTCGGCGATGAATTGCGGGCCAATCTCGAGAAGCACAATATAGGTTTTCCCGGAATTGAGAATATGGATTATATCTTTGATCTCTACCGGCCCATACCCCATTGGGTGGAGACCTCGGAGTACAAACCCCCGAAAGAATATGATCTTTGGGCTATTAACTGGAAGACCCCATATATCGGTAACGACGCCAGCAACCTGACGGGCAATCCCTGGCTGGCTGAGATATACGCCAAGGATCCATGGGAATCCGTTATCCTCCTTAATCCCGTTACGGCCCAACGCAAGAGGCTGGATGAGGGAGCGCGAATTGTCGTTGAATCACGATATGGAAAAATCGAGGGGCGCCTGCGTATCTCTGAACTGTTTCATCCTGACGCCGTTGGGGTCGGGGGAAGCTATGGCTTGGGAACACGTCAGTCCAGCCCCTTGAACAGGCTGGGGCCCAATTTCAATGCGCTTCTTTCGCTTGAAGACAAGACCTTGGACGGCGTAAGCGGCGGTCAAGATACTGCTCCCGCCGTGAAGATTTACAGAGAGGAAGTGAAATTGTGAGATACGCCATGGTCATTGATCTCCAAAAGTGTGTGGGCTGCAACTCATGCACGGTGGCGTGCAGGGCAGAGCAGGGAACACCAGCGGGTGTCCATTTCCATAAGGTAGTCAAGTATGAGGCCGGCAGATATCCCAATGCCAAGATGAAATTCCTGCCCATGCCGTGCATGCATTGCCAGAATCCTCCCTGCCTCAAGGTATGCCCTACGGGTGCCACCTACCAATGTGAAGACGGGCTGGTTCTGATCGATCATGACAAATGTATCGGCTGTCGCGCCTGTATGGTGGCATGTCCCTATGAAACCCGGCATTTTTTATGGGATGTCGCATGCTATTTTGACGGACAGTTACCCACACCGTTTGAGCAAGTTAAACAGGATAGTTTCGATAGGGGTACCGTGGTTAAATGTAACTTCTGCGTCCAACGGCTGGTACAAGGGAGGCTGCCCGCATGTGTAGAAACCTGCCCTTCTCAGGCAAGGACCTTCGGAGATCTCGATGATCCGGAAAGCGAGGCATCCAGGTTGATTGTCCTTCACAGGGGTACACGCTTCAGGGAGGAACTCGGGACAGAGCCTTCAGTCTATTATATAAAGGGATAGGGAAAAACAATGACATCCTGGATCATCATTCTTGCGGCATCAATACTTTCTATCATTTGGGTCGTCATGTTTTTCAGACAACTCACATCGGGACTGACGGCCACGGCTATGGATGACAAATTCACCTGGGGGCTCTATGTTCAGGGATTTTTTTACTTTTCGGCCCTGGCCGGGGGCATCTTGATCTTTATCGCCCTGGTCAGCCTTTTTGAAATAAGTACACTGCGTCCCCTCGCTGAAACGGCTGCAGTTGTATCGTTTGCGTGTCTGGTCTCTGCAGCGCTTCTCCTCGGATCAGATTTGGGCAAACCTTTCAGGGGGGCAAGAATTTTGACCGGCAAGAATTTTGCGTCACCCCTGACCTGGGATTTTTATATGCTGTCCATATGCGGCATTCTCAACCTGGTTTTCCTTCTCGGCCTGATACCGGGGAAGGGGTTTTTGAATATGGTCTGGTCGGTGCTTTGCCTCATTGCGGCTCTCGGATATGTTATGATTCATACGCTCTTTTTCCTTTCCAGAGTAGAAGCCGGATTCAGGTCTCAACCGTTTTTTGGAATGGATACGCTCGCCCAGAGCCTATGGGGCGGGATGGCCCTGGTCAACCTCATTGCACTGGCATCCGGGTACAAAACACCGGGTCTGACAACATTGCTCATTGTTCTCACCGTGCTTGCCTTGATACCTTTAGCAGGCGCGAAAATCGCTTCTTTGGGCAGCACAAATAAAGGGTTCAGCCAAATCAAAATCATCGCTTTGGATGTAGCGGTTCTTATTATCCTGTTGCTTATCCGGCTGTTTTCACCCGGGAACCCCATTTACTTGTCCATTGTATCAGTCTTGATTCTTACCGCTGTTTTTCTGGAAAAGTCCCATCTGATCAGGCAATACCAGAGAAAGCCGACCCTTCCACTTCCTTACAGCCGTTATGAAGAAGTGCCCGATTATTCACCAACACTTGGCGAATGGGCCCTTACCGCGGGCAGCGTCGGGGTATGCACGCTCCTGATTTCTCTGATGTTATACCTGAAAATGCCTTAGACAGATGGAAACGATGTCGATTTCAAGTCCCAAAGAAGAAGATAGAGATGCCATAGTTCAAGTCACGGCCGGCAGGATCACCGTCTACGATATGCTTGTAAGAATTTTCAGCCGCCTGCCGGACAAAAAGCTACTGGGCGGATTGTTCGGAGCCTGCTTTGAAAACTTCCTGAACGCGTGCGATCATTTTAGCAAGGCAAAATTCGGGACGGGTATTGGTTATATCAATGGGTTCAGAGCCGCGATAATAAACAACAGGGAAGAAAAGATACTGGAAGAGTTGTCTGTTGATCGGACCAGGATTCTAAGAGGAACGGGGCACAAGGATCTTAAGCCCCCCTTTGAAGGCCTTTATAGAAAAGGAAACCATATCGGAGGTTCTATCCTGGAAGTAAAATCCTTTTACCGGAAAACGGGATTGCTCCCGGATGAGGCGATCCATGAATCTCCGGATTATTTGATAATTGAACTGGACTTTATGAAGCAGCTCTGTCTCAGAGAGCAGGAAGAGAGGGCAACGGATGCAGATACCGGGGAAACCCTGATCTACCAGGAAACATTCCTCCGGCAGCATCTCTGCAGTTGGGTAGGGGATTTTTGCACGCAGGTGGAAAGGCATGCCCTCAGCGGCTTTTATCGAGGATTTTCCTGCATTACGGATGCCTTTCTCGAAATGGATCTGGGGTACCTTGAAAAAAAGATTTGACAAAAATGCCCGTAGCAATTATGACTGTCTCATACTCCAATAGTGTGTTTTACATTATGATACACCCAGACAAAAAAATCAATTCCATTGAGAAAGCGCTGGCTATTCTCACCTCATTCACTCCTTATAATCAGGAGATGGGAAATCTTGAAATCAGCCAGAAATTGGGTTTGCACAAGGCAACTGTGTCCCGGATTCTTCAGGACCTGGTAAAACACGGTTTTTTGTTAAGAAACTCCCAAACGAAAAAATTCCTTCTTGGACCTTCGGTAATGGATCTTGCGAGGGCCGCCAAACAATCTTTCAAGACAAACCTTGTACACATTGCAATAC
>JBAPTR010000357.1:0-2707 GCA_049282265.1 Desulfatiglandaceae bacterium
CTGATGGAGGAACACCACCTATGGTTATGGGAGAATTGACTCAGGAAACTGAGGTTCTGGTCATCGGAAGTGGACCGGGAGGCTATGCAGCAGCGTTCCGGGCCGCGGATCTGGGCCTGGATGTCACCATGGTTGACATGCAGGAAAGGCCCGGTGGAGAATGCCTTTTTCGCGGATGTATCCCCTCCAAGACCCTTCTTTATCTTTCAGAACTCATGCACGACGCCGAACGGGCCGAGCCCATGGGGCTAACGTTTGAGCGCCCAAAGATTGATCTGAATATGATCCGGAACTGGAAGCAGCAGGTCATCGATACCATGGCCGATGGATTGATCACACTCAGCAACAAGCGCGGAGTGCAGCTCATAAAAGGGCGGGCTGTCTTTGAAGGGTCGGATTCCGTACGGCTCCAGGGGTCCGATGTCAGACGCATCAAGTTCAGCCACGCCATTCTGGCCACAGGTTCGCGTCCGCTGGCGCTGCCGGACTCCCCCTTTCAGGAAGAGGGCCGTGTGATGGATTCCGCAGGCGCCCTGGAATTGAAGGACATCCCGGAATCTCTTTTCGTATACGGCGGGGGCTATGTTGCGCTGGAGCTCGGGGCAGTGTACGCTTCCCTGGGCAGTCGCGTCACCCTTGCGGTTCGGAGCGACAGGCTCATCCGGGGAGCCGATCCGGACCTCGCAGCTCCCCTCATTCACCGGTTGGGAAAGATATTCGATGCAATTCACTACGACACTCAAATCGCAGATGTGAAGGAGACCGACACCAACGTCACGCTGAAAATTGAAGGGAAAGATGAAAACTGGGAGCAGACGTTCGACCGCGCGCTGATCGCGATCGGCAGGGTCCCGAGTTCCCGTGATATCGGTCTGGAAACGACCAAGGTGAAGGTAAACGAACGAGGATATGTTATCGTTGATGAGACCCGGCGGACCTCCGACGAGCGGATTTTCGCTATCGGCGATGTTGCCGGTGGGGCGCTGCTGGCACACAAGGCATTCCGTGAGGGGAAGGTGGCCGCTGAAGTCATCGCAGGACAGCCCTCCGCCTTTGATGCGCGCGCCATACCTGCCGTCATCTACACGGACCCTCAGGTAGCCTGGTGCGGTCTCACGGAAGAGCAGGCGCGCAAACAGAATCGCCCTGTAGACGTAGAGAGATACCCTTGGAAATTTTCGGGGCGGGCAACAGCCATGGGCCTCCACGAAGGCCTCACGAAAATAATTATCGATCCGGATACCGGGCGAATTCTCGGGATGGGCGTAGCCGGCCGCAATACCGAGGGGCTCATCTCAGAAGGGGCCCTCGCCATTGAAATGGGTGCGCTTGCGGAGGATATGGCCTTAACGATTCATCCGCACCCCACACTCTCTGAAACCGTCGGTGAAGTAGCCGATGTCTTCCTCGGCGGAGCGACGCACATACTGCCTAGGCAGAGGAAAAAAGGCCCTGTCGGCTAAACCCGCTCTGCCCCTTCTGTCCTCGGATATTCATCTTTCCGCTTTCATCCTTAAGAATCTTTTCTGCTCCTCCTCTCTATTTGGGTTTTGTAAATGCATGGATAAGACAAAATGGGTGGAAAGGAATTAGGCCTGGGTTTGAAGGAAGAGATAGCAAATTACCTGACCTTCGAATGCCGAAGGGGTTTTGTGACCGCGACATTAGGCTCGGAAGGAGGAAAGACCCGTCTGGATCTGGTCATGTGTGAATGGAAATATCAGGGAAAGCGATTTGCCTCAGAGATTGGTTAGATCTCCTGTTGAGAAACTCTAAGGCTAAGTCGATGGGTTGATTTGTATCGCTTATACGGTAAAATTGGTCATAAAAATGGTTAGTTGTGTTTTTCCTGATATCGGACATAGAAAAAGGGCCGGTTCTCAAGCCGGCCCTTTCTTTCACGACCCTTTTCAGCAACAACAAGGATCTATATACAGACACCCGCAGGCGTCAAGCTTATAACATCCGCAAGGGTCAACAAAATAGCAACAGCAATTGTTCATTTCGCGATCCTCACCCTTTTTGGTTTTTTCTTTTTTTGCCTTCTTGTCCATAATCTCACCTCCCTCGTGTCGAAATTCGAATTGCTTCCTCACACATTGAGCTTTTTGAATTCCGAACTAAACTGAGAAAACTGTTCGCGTCCAAAAAGAGGATCAATTTGTAGAATGACGGGCTTGATGCACCCCATTTCAGTATGTGTCGAACAGTCATCCCGTCAACCTTACAATAAAAAATAAGTACTATTTCGTGGGATGCAACCCTGTTTCAGGGACACCACACTTATTTCTTGATCAAGAAGGCAAGAAGTTCCATAATCTTAAAATTGACGACAATCGCAAGAATTGTGGTACTCTATTATGCGCATCTCATCACCAAGCGGGATAACCGCCGGCAGGAGGCCCTCTTTTCGGAGGATGGCTGCGAGGCCTCTATAGAAATGAATCCGGCAGGATCGGGCTCGTTCGTGAACCAGGATAATGCCGGGAGAACTCCAAATGAACCATACAAAGAGGAGATATTACCAATGTTGAATCTCGAACTAAAGACGCGTCTGTCCCGGGAAGAGGTTGCCAAGAAGCTGAAGAAGTTTTTTGCCGGCAAGGAATTAGGCTTGGATCTGAAGGAAGAGACAGCACAGTGCCTAACCTTCGAAGGCGGCGAGGGTTTTGTGACCGCGACATTATGCTCGGAAGAAGGGAAGGCC
>JBAPTR010000358.1:0-1539 GCA_049282265.1 Desulfatiglandaceae bacterium
TTATCTCCCACAACAGGGTCAGGGTCGAAAAGGAGATGACCACAGACAACAAGGCCGGAGAGGAAATTGATATCCTGGAAGCGGACTATGATATTGCCGAGGCAGAGGCAATCGCAGAGAAGATTATCGAGCTTATCAAATCGGGATACCACTATGGAGAGGTTGCCATACTGGCCAGGGTCTATCGTCTCATGCCTCTTATTGAGGCGGCCCTGATCAAAGGAAAGATCCCTTACCATTCGTCTGCCGGATTCTTCTATGATCGCCGGAACATGAAAACCGCCGTGACCGCCATCGAGTATCTATTGGAGGGAGGCCCGGGGGAGTCATTGGACCAGGATTTCCTGAACGGGATAGGGTCGGATCTATACCCTCATCACGAGGAAATGAACTTGAGGGGGGCCTTTGAGATTGCCTCCACCTATGTTCTGCTCAAACGCGGAGGAGGATTAATGGAAGAAGAGGCCCAAATCCTGGAACGAACCTACCTGGACGCCCTGGAATACCTCGTTTCCCCGCATCAGGACCTGAATAAATTCTTGGCTCACATTGAGGAGTCAAGGCGAGTCAACAGATCATCGCCGAGGGGAAAGGTCACCCTTATCACCATCCATCAGGCAAAGGGACTGGAATTCAAGTGCGTGATCGTTCCAGGTCTCAACGAGGGTATCCTGCCACATGTGAACTCAGTCGAACAGCTGATCAAGAACCTGGAGGAAGAGAGGAGACTGATGTATGTGGCCATGACTCGGGCCATGGAACGGTTGGTTATCACTTATCGCAGGAGGCAAATGGGTCAGGCTATCACGACGCCATCCAGGTTTCTGAAGGAAATTTCATCTGAACAGAAATGAACTGAAACGCATCCAAATGAACTGTAATGAAGGTTTTGAAGACCATGTTGAACCCGCCGGAATTTCTCATTTCTAAATGAACGTAAGTCTTGAAAAAGGCCGCACCCGAAACTACCCATCAAAATCTCCAAACTGGCAGTCGATCTGGAAATAGAATAGGTAGATAGGTTTTTGCGGGAGATCATCGAATGTGGCGCAATCTGGGGAGCCTGGCGCTATAGTGGGTGGTCAGTCGGAACTGCCAGGAATCAGTTCTGACGTCTTCAGGAAATGTCTTGATCGTCCTTGAAATACCAGTTCAACAGCTGTTCATGCGGGAGAAATAAAGGGTTGTATACGCAACAACAAGTGCCAAAGGAATTAGGAGGACATACATCTGCTATGTATTCGCTCTGTCATCATTGCCAGGACAATGAACTGATAATATAGTCGTTATGTGGCGGTCCAGCGGAAGGGGACACTCCGTTCAGGCACTCGTCGTCTGAAACGGAGTGGTTAATCGTCTTGTATTTTATTATCTTCTTAGACACCTCCGTGCTGTCTCTCTTCTCACTTCCGAAAGCGTTGTCCACCAAATATTTTCCGCTTTTCGGAATATACTATAAGAAATCAGGATTCTCCCGATAGACCGGAATCAATCAGTGGTTTAGGTTTTCACTGTGCAGGCTCAACACGGATTTTTCAT
>JBAPTR010000359.1:0-3343 GCA_049282265.1 Desulfatiglandaceae bacterium
ATTTCTTTCAATGAATTCAATGACGATCGTGGCGATATCCTTCTTGGTTGTTTTTTCAATCCCTTCCAGCCCGGGCGATGAATTGACTTCCATGATGACCGCCCCGTGATTCGAGCGCAGCATGTCGCCGCCTGCCACGTTGAGGCCCATGATCTTGGCGGCAAAGGCATCCCACGCCCCTTGGGAACTGCTGTAGTCTGGATCCTTTTTGCCTCTATGTTTGACGGAATCGTAAAAAGTCCGTCCCTGGACTTTTTACTCACGGAAACCGAAAAATGTGATTTTCGGTTTCCTTACAAATCAACGGGTTGCAAAGCACCCCATTGATTTGCGTGCCCGTCCATGGGCACGATGATGACTTTTTACAAAGCCATCATGTTTGATGGAATCGTAAAAAGCTGGTTTATGCCACAGACGGCAACCTATGAGCAACGAATGGGAGGAGACCCTGACACTTTTTTTCAGGATCTCCTCCTGAACTCCGGTTAATGAGATGACTTCGAGTGTTGTTCAGCCATCGGCCTATTCCGTAACCGTATGGACCACCATCTGGGGGAACGGTATCTCGATACCATTTTCGTCAAAGGCCTCTTTTATTTTCCGTGTCAGGTCAAATTTGGTATCCCAATAATCCCCACTTTTCACCCAGGGCCGCACCACGAGGTTGACGCTGGAATCAGCCAGTTCCGAGACCGCAATCTGGGCGGCCGGTTCGGACAAAATTCTTTCATCTTCGCCCAATATCTTTTTCACCACTTCATGGGCCTTCTGGATGGAAGAGCTGTAAGCGATGCCGATCACCAGATCCACCCGTCTGGTGTCATATCCCGAAACATTCTTGATGACATCTCCAAAAAGCTTGCCGTTTGGAACCATGATCTTGGCATTGTCTGGCGTGGCGAGTTCCGTGGTAAACAGTTCGATCTTCTTGACCGTCCCCGCGACACCTGCGCCTTCAATATAGTCTCCAATCTTGAAGGGGCGAAGGACGAGTATGAGCACACCGGCTGCAAAATTGGCCAGGGAACCCTGGAGGGCAAAGCCGACGGCAAAACCGGCCGTAGCCAGAACAGCCACAAAGGACGCGGTCTGGATGCCAAACTTGGCCAGGGCCGCAAGCACCGAGAATACCAGGATAATGACGTAGGCCAGGCTCCCGACAAAGGAAATGATGGAAGGGTCGGTTTTGGTTTTCTGAAGGACTTTTCGGCAAATAGAGCGCCCGATCCCGGCCGCAATGCGCCCCAGGATCAGGATAATAATGGCGCCGATAATCTTCAGGCCGTAGGCGGTAAAAAAGATGGTCAGTTGATCTACAGCAGGTTGCATAACAGGTCCCCCTTTCAGGTCAATGATGTTGAAATTTGAAGGAGACAGGAAGGGCTGCCCTAAACCTCAGCCCTTCCCGCCTCTTGTGATGAGCAAAGCAAGGTGGCTAATAGATGGGTTTGAGTTCCACCCGCCGGTTCATGGCCCTCCCTGCGACCGTGGTATTGGTAGCCGCGGGTCTTGAAAAGCCGTATCCGGCAGCGGTCAGCCGGTCACTGCTGATCCCCTTTTTCACGAGGTACTCCACCACGGCCCGTGCGCGTTTCTCGGACAGTTTCCGATTGTATCCGGCTGCCCCCTTATTGTCCGTATGGCCCTGGATCTCTAGCTTAATGGAGGCGTTCTGTCTGAGGATCCGGACAACGTTATCCAGGATGGGATATTCATGCGGCTTGATATCCCATTTCGCCGTGTCAAAGGAGAGGCCCTTCAGGATCCAGCATCCCCGATCGTTCACCGTAGCCCCTTTGGGTGTCTTCGGGCATGTGTCTTTGTAGTCATAGACTCCGTCACCGTCCGAATCAAACGGGCAGCCTTTTGCGTCCACTTGCACTCCTTTCGGGGTATTGGGGCACTTGTCCAGGTAGTCATACACGCCGTCACCGTCCGAATCAAACGGGCAGCCTTTGGCATCGACTTGTACGCCCTTGGGGGTATTGGAGCATTGATCCATATCGTCATAAACGCCGTCGCCGTCACTGTCCATGCGAACCGCGACCGCGCGTTTCTCAAAAAAGGCGCTCTCCACAAATTCGCCCATTCCCTCACCTGAAAGGATCTGGTCTCCATTCACACCAAAACCACAGCCGCTTGCCTTGGCCATCCGTTCAAGGAGGCCCTTTCCATCCTGAGCGTCCCCAATCTGGATGGTATAGATGCAGAGGCGATTCCCCAGACCGGCCGCCAGGTGTTTGGCTGCAATATAGGGCCCGTTACCCATGTCTTCGCCGTCGCTGATAATGATCAAGGCTATGTTCCCCCGCGTGGGAGCCAAATCCAGGCCCGCGGCATTAATGGCCAATTCCATGGGGCTGTAGCCCCTTCCATACTTGATCGATTGAAGCCCCTTTTCGAATCCGGATGTGCTATAGGAAGTCATTCCGTAGAGCAGGGTTGTGCTTTCTAAAGAAAGGAAAGCCCTTCTGCCGAATATGCGCAGCCCGCCCATCAGGGGGCCTCCGGAAGCGTCTGATTAAGGCCTCGGGCGATTCGCAGGGCCCGGTCCAGCTTTCTCTCTCCCTTGTAAACCTCCCCCATGGAGCTTGAAGCATCGAATATGACCAGGAAATTGTCCACTTTCCGGACCAGTTGACCGGCCCGTACCTTGGCGTTCAGATCCACCGGTGTAATGGCCTCCGGGGTTCCCATGGGGAGCTTCTGAACGGCACACCCCGCCATCATGGTGACCATTGCGACAACAAGAAACACCATTGGAAAATATTTTCTCATCGAAAAACCTCCTTTCAAAAAAGCCGATTATTTGTTTTCGAAAAAGGAAAAACTTACAGTTACAGCTCAGAACGGTTGAAAATCGCTTGGGTTGTCTGTTGATTTGAAATCAGGATACTGGGATGCGGTTCACGGAGATCCAATGCGGCCGGGGCTTAGTTGGATTGAATAAAGGCTAATCGCTCAATTCAGCTTTTCTTATGTGTCAATAAAGATGGAACCGTAAAAGGTCCGTCCTTGGTCTTTTTACTGACGGAAACCGAAAAGTGTGATCTTCGTTTCCCTTACAAATCAACGGGTTGCAAAGCACCCCATTGATTTGCATGCCCGTCCATGGGCACGTTGATGACTTCTAACGAAGTCGTCTCTCCCGCCGGAGTCAAGGAGCCGGGCGTGAGGGTCTTTTTCGGACCCTTTCTCATAGTGCACTTGGCACCAAACACCGATATGGACGGCTATTTGGGGTTTACGCCTCCCAAACCCCACGCGCTTCTATGAATTTACGCTAAACCCCAAATCGGCGTCCATCCCCTCCGAAGTGTTTAGAAAGGGTCTGAAAAAGAGT
>JBAPTR010000360.1:0-19859 GCA_049282265.1 Desulfatiglandaceae bacterium
TTTCAATTCCCACATGCAAATATTACCTTGGAAACAGGATCCTTCTTCCCACCCCTTATAGCCTAAATCGAGAATGAAAGCAAGTAGTGGAGGGATCATTATGACTTCCAACGAAGTCGTCTCATTCACCGGAGATCAGGAGGAGAGCCTGAGGGTCTTTTTCGGACGCTTTCTCATAGTGCACTTGGCACAGGGTTCCAACATGGACGGCTCTTTGGGGTTTACGCCTCCAGAAGCCCTGGCGCTCTCTAATCGCTACCCTTAAACCCCAAATGGGCGTTCATCCCCTCCGGAGTGTTTAGAAAGGGTCTGAAAAAGAGTCTCAGGTTCGGCTCCTCTTCGTACCTCATGGCTGCCGCTCGCGGCATAAACCAGGTTTTTACAATTCCATCAATCCTGGACCCAGGATTTTTTTCAGGAATTGCCCTGTATAGGAGTTAGCCACCCCTGCGATTTCCTCGGGAGTCCCGCTTCCAACCACATATCCGCCCATGTCACCCCCCTCGGGTCCCAGATCGATAATATGGTCCGCCGTCTTGATCACATCAAGGTTGTGCTCAATGACCACAACGGTATTTTTTAGATTGACCAGATAGTTCAGGACCTCCAGAAGTTTGCGGATATCGGCAAAATGCAGGCCGGTAGTGGGCTCATCAAGCAAATACAAGGTCCTTCCGGTGTTACGCTTGCTCAGTTCCCTGGAAAGCTTAATGCGCTGGGCCTCCCCGCCTGACAGGGTAGTGGCCGACTGTCCGAGTTTCACATAACCCAACCCCACGTCAATCAGTGTCTTGAGCTTTCCCCAAACATGCGGGATGTTCCGGAAAAAGGAGAAGCCCTGATTTACGGTCATACCCAGGACGTCCGCAATGGTTTTCCCCCTGTATCGGATGTCCAGGGTATCCCTGTTGTACCGGAGGCCCCTGCAGGCTTCACACTTCACGTAGACGTCAGGGAGAAAATGCATCTCGATCTTGATAATGCCGTCCCCCTGGCAAACCTCACACCGGCCCCCTTTCACATTGAAACTGAATCTTCCCGGTTTGTATCCCCGTGCGCGCGCTTCAGGCAGCCTGGAAAAGAGTTCCCTGATCGGCGTAAAGACGCCTGTATAGGTGGCAGGATTGGAACGGGGCGTTCGGCCGATGGGGCTCTGGTCTATATTGATCACCTTATCGATGTATTCAATTCCCCTCATGTCTTTGACCTTCCCGACCTTGTTCCGCGATCGATAGAGCTTGTTGGAAAGGGCTGGATACAGGGTCCCGTTGATGAGGCTGCTTTTCCCCGACCCGGAGACGCCGGTCACACAGGTAAAGGTCCCCAGAGGTATTTCGGCAACGATATCTTTCAGGTTATTCTCCCTGGCGCCTTCGATGACCAGGGACTTGCCATTCCCTTTCCG
The DNA here is from genome assembly GCA_049282265.1 of Desulfatiglandaceae bacterium. GTDB lineage: Bacteria > Desulfobacterota > DSM-4660 > Desulfatiglandales > Desulfatiglandaceae > CAYUCJ01. The sequence goes on from JBAPTR010000360.1 coordinate 1,406, forward strand.
GCGCTTCTCAGGGATCGGAATGGTCTGTTTTCCGGATAGGTATTGGCCTGTCAGGCTGTGAGGGTCTGTGATAAGGGCTTCCGGGGAACCTTGAAAAACGATTTCTCCCCCCAGCATTCCCGCCCCCGGACCCAGGTCGATTACATGGTCCGCACTCAAGATGGTCTCCGCATCGTGCTCCACCACGAGTACCGTATTGCCCAATTCTTTCAACCGGTAGAGATTTTGGAGGAGCCTGAGATTATCACGCTGGTGAAGCCCTATGCTGGGTTCATCAAGGACATACAGGACTCCCGCCAGCCCTGAACTGATCTGGGTGGCCAGCCTGATACGTTGCCCTTCCCCGCCTGAAAGGGTGGCCGATGCACGGTCCAGCGTCAGGTAATTCAATCCAACACTGGCCAGGAAGTCAAGCCGTTCCATGATTTCCTTGAGCACCCTCTTTCCAATGACCTTCTCCTTGGATGTCAAGGGGAGATCTGCGAAAAATTCCCGCGCCTTCTCAACCGGCAGGGCCGTGATCTCCTGGATACCTTTTCCTCCAATCAAGACAGCCAGGCTTTCGGGCTTGAGACGGGCACCGTGGCAAACGGGGCAGGGCCTGATACTCATGTACTGTTCAATATCCTCTCTGACCTGATAGGAATTCGTTTCAAGATAACGCCGCTCCAGGTTGGGAATGACCCCTTCGAAGGGGCGGCCATAGGAATAGCGCCTGTCGTTTCGCTCAAAATAGAACTTGATGACCTCTTCTCCGGACCCGTAAAGGAACACATTCCGGACCATTTCAGGCAGGATATTGAACGCTGAATAGATATCCACGCCATAGTGGCTGCACAAGGAGTCCAGGATCTGCTGAAAATGGACGGAGTGCCGATTGGCCCAGGGGGCTATTGCACCCTCCCTGAGAGAACGCTGGGGATCCGGAACGACGAGATCGGGATCGAGATATTTCTTTGTCCCCAGGCCGCTGCATTCCCCGCATGCCCCTTGGGGATTATTGAAAGAAAACATCTGTGGTGTGAGTTCGGGAATTCCCAGGCCGCAGGACGGGCAGGCTGCCTTCTGGCTGAAGAAGATCTCGTCGGAGCCGGCCACGTCCGCAATGGCCACCCCTTCGGAGAGGGAAAGTGTGAGTTCCATGGAATCGGTCAACCGCCGCCCTATCCCTTCCTTGATCACGAGTCTGTCCACGACCACGAGGATATCGTGCTTTTTGTTCTTGTTGAGGACAATATCCTCATCGAGTAGTCGGTTTTCCCCGTCAACCCTGACACGGGTAAACCCCTCCTTTCGTAGTTTCTGGAGGAGCTGGGCATGGGTTCCTTTTCGACCGCTCTCCAGGGGGGCCAGGATCTCTACACGGTCGCCTTCGGGCAACCCCAAGATCCTGTCGACGATCTGCTGGACGGTCTGGGGGTGAATTTCAACGTGGCATTTCGGACAATGGGGACGGCCCACCCGGGCATAGAGGACCCGCATGTAATCATAAATTTCCGTTACGGTCCCCACTGTGGACCGAGGGTTGCGGCTGGAACTTCGCTGTTCAATGGAGATGGCCGGGGAAAGCCCTTCGATGGTATCCACATCGGGCTTGTCCATCTGCTCCAGAAACTGCCGGGCGTAAGCCGACAGAGATTCCACATACCTGCGCTGCCCCTCTGCATAGATGGTATCGAAAGCGAGGGACGATTTACCTGAACCGGACAGTCCGGTTATCACCACCAACTGGTTTCTGGGTATATCCAAGGAAATGTTTTTCAGGTTGTGGACCCTGGCTCCCCTGATCTTGATCTGATCTATTCCCACTTTTTCCTAAGGCCTTCTCCGTCGGTTCATTGCTATGCGTGCGGCCATTTTGATTGCGGCCTTCAGGCTGGACGGATCAGCTTTTCCGGTCCCCGCAATATCATAGGCCGTGCCGTGATCCACGGAGGTCCGAACAATCGGAAGCCCCAGTGTTATGTTCACAGCATCTGAAAAATGTAGAAGTTTCAATGGGATCAATCCCTGGTCGTGATACATGGCAACCACCGCATCAAATTGGCCCTTTGCTGCCTTCCAGAAGACCGTATCACCAGGCAAAGGGCCCTGGATATCCACCCCTTCTTCCCGGGCCCTTGAAACGGCCGGCAAGATCATTTTCTCCTCCTCGGAACCGAAGAGTCCATCCTCCCCCGCATGGGGGTTGAGGGCCGCAACGGCTAGGCGGGGGGCCTCTATTCCGAGGTCCTGTCTCAGAGCCATGGCGGTGACATGGATTGTCCGATACACCTTTTGGGCATCCAACAGATGCACCACTTCCTTCAATCCGCAGTGGATGGTCACCAAAGCAACCCTGAGGCGGCTCCCTGCCAGCATCATGACATAATCCTTTGACCCGGTTTTCTCGGCGATAAGCTGGGTGTGCCCTTCATAGGTGTAACCGGCCTGATTCATGAGTGTTTTGCTGATGGGGCAGGTCACCATTGCCTCGATCTCACCCCGGCGCGCCAGTTCAACGGCCTCAAGGATATAGTCCACCATGGCCTTCCCACCATGGAGGGTGGGCTTGCCAGGCTGCACACTACCCCTTTCAAGATTTGAGAGGGCCATGAGGTCGATCACCCCGCATTGACCCCGGGCATCCGTCGGAGTAGAAACGATCTCCAGGCGAACTCCAACGGATTCTTCCGCGAGGTTGGACATAAGGGTTTCACGGTCTCCCAGAACCACCGGGCGACACAGTGCATATACATCGGGATCCGCCAGGGCCTTCAAGATGATTTCCGGACCGATGCCTGCCGGATCTCCCATGGTTATGCCTATCAGAGGTCGTTCATTTCTTTGCTCACGCATATTCAATACCCTGTATTTTTAATATGTTAACGTTTGATACAAACAGATTATTATCCCTCTTTTCATTGCGTCTGTCAACGATCTTCGGTCTCCCGAAACGGTTTCCAGAAAGACTGTCAGGTTCGGTTCAACGCCAATATCGCGTTCGTTGTTCATAGGTTGCCACTCGTGGTATAAGTTAGCTTTCTGTAAAGGCATCAAACTTCTGGGCACATTGATCTAAATCCCCTTGACACAAGAGGTTTTTTGTCTATACTGCCATCATGGAAGACTTGCAGAAATCCATAAGAAAGCGTCTTTCGACCCTGAAGAATCTTCCCACCCTTCCCCATATTCTCGTCAAGCTCATCAAGGCCTGTGATGGAGAGAAAACGACGCTTCGAGAAATTTCCGGAATCGTCGAGAAAGACCCTTCCTTGAGTGGGAAAATCCTGAGGCTGGTCAACTCCGCCTATTACGGTCTGCCAAAAAAAATCGGCACCATGGAACAGGCCGTAAGCCTTCTGGGAACCAACACCATCAAGAATATCGCTGTAAGCGCCTCGGTCCTTCGCGCCTTCGATCGCACTGATGGAAATGCCACATTGAACCTGAAGCTTTTCTGGTGGCACTCACTCAGGTGTGCGGTGACCGCCAGGCTGATCGCCAGAAGGCTGAAATACAACAGCCCGGAAGAGGCCTTTTTGGCCGGGTTGTTACACGACATCGGGCGGCTGGTCCTGTGGGTCAATTTCAAGAAGGAATATGCGGAGTTGCTCAATCAATACAGTGGTCGACCGGACCTGCTCCTGGCCGGAGAGGTCCGGTTGGGTGTGACACACTGCGAAATAGGCGCCTGGCTCCTCCAGCGCTGGAACCTCCAGTCATTCCTGTCCGATGCCGTTCTTTACCACCACGAACCGACTGAGAGAATCATGGGGGCCTTCTCCCTGGTCCAGATTGTTTTTTCGGCTAATGTCCTCTCTCAAGGCCCGGGGGGCTCCCTCGGGGCCGGCTCCGACACCGTGGAAGAAATTCTTGGACTATCCCAAGAGACCATCGGAGAACTGCAGGATCAGGCAGATGAAGAGGTGGTTGAAGTTGCCAACTCCCTGGACATAGAGATCGAACCACCCGAGGCAGGCGAAACGACCCTCACCGACAAGGACCGCAGGATAGAAAATGATCTTATAGGTGAGGTGCGAGATGTCTCTCTCCTTTTAGGCACCCTGCAAAACCTCGTGGAGGCCGAGAATGAAGAGGCAATCCTGAAGGTACTTGAACAGGGCTTTCGCGTCCTCTTTGATACCAACCATGTCTTCTTTTTTCTCATGGACCCTGACAAACAGGGGCTTGTGGGGAAATCCGTTGCCGGAGAGGGCAAAGCCTCCCTGGTTGACGGCCTTCTTATTCCCCTGAGTTCAGGACAGAGCCTCTTTGTCTCCTGTCTAAACAAGTGTGTTGCCCTGGACTCATTCAATCTCTCACCTGAATCCGCCCTTTCCCTCATTGATGAACAGATCATTCATTTTCTGGACAAAGAAGGGATACTTTGCCTTCCCCTGACCGTCAATGGTGACGCTATAGGCATCATCCTGTTGGGATTGGACAAGTCCGAACTGGATGATTTCCAAAAACATCAAAAACTTCTCAATCTTTTCATAAAGCAGGCCGCAGTCGCACTCCATTCAAACTTTCTGAGACGGCGCCAGATGCAAAAGGTCCAATCGGAGGGCGCCCTCGCCTCTTTTGACATGGCCCGTCGTGTGGCCCATGAAGTCAACAATCCCTTGAGTATCATCAAGAACTATCTCAAGATTCTGAGCCTGAAACTGGCGGGGCAAGATCTGGCCCAAGACGAGATCAGGATTATCAATGAGGAAATTGATCGCATCGCATTGATACTGCGCACCCTTACAGCCTTCTCGGGAAAGAGGACGCCCAAGCTGGAACGCGTGGATATCAATGCGCTGATCACTGATCTGATCAAGATATCAAAGGATTACCTTGCCAAGGATGCCAGGGTGGATATCCACGCTGAACTGGATCCGGCTCTCCCCACACCCCTATCTGAGGGGGACAGCCTCAAGCAGGTCTTTATCAATCTCACCAAGAACGCGGCTGAAGCCATGGCCGAAGGGGGCAACCTTTACATCTCGACGCGCAGGATATCGGCCAGTCTTGGTGAAACTGAACACTTGGTAGACAAAGGTGTCCGGACTTTCGTGGAGGTTATTTTTCGCGATGACGGTCCGGGAATCGTTGATGAAGTAAGGGAAAGGTTGTTCGAACCCTTTGTCACGTCCAAAAGGGAAGGACACTCCGGAGTTGGCCTTTCTATTGCGTTCCAGGCCGTCAAGGCCCTGGGCGGGACCCTGAGCTGTGAGAGTGAAAAGGGAAAGGGTACAACGTTCAAGATTTCCCTGCCGGTAACAAACAGCTAGTAATTCTTGAGGGATAACCATGTCCTCCGCAGAAAAAATCCTCATCGTAGATGATGAGCCACGGATCCGTGACAGCCTGAAGCTGCTCTTTGATGGTCATGGCTATGATGTCTATACGGTCAGTTCCGGACAGGAAGCCCAAGATGTCCTCTCGGTGTATCATTTCGACCTGGCCCTCATTGATATGGTGATGCCGGATTTGACAGGCCATGAACTCATGGAACATATCCATGAAAACAATCCGGACACCATGGTCATCATTATTACAGGCCATGCCTCTCTGGATTCGGCTATCGGAGCTCTCAGAAGGGGGGCATACGACTACCTGCGGAAGCCTTTTGAATTTGAAGAACTCCTCAAGACCGTCCAGAACGCACTCAACCATAAAAAGCTGATGAGTGAAAAAGAAATTATCAATGGGAAACTGGAGCTTTCGGAAGAAAGATACCGCTACCTTGTTCAAAACTCACCGGATATCATTTACACCCTGGACGATAAGGGCCATTTCACATTTATCAGCCAGGCCGTGGAACGAATGCTTGGCTACGACCCCCAGCAACTTGTCGGAAAGCACTACTCGGATATCATCTGCGAGGAGGATCTGGAACGGGCCAGGTGGTTCTTTAATGAGAGAAGAACAGGAGAACGTGCCGCTACGGGTCTTCAACTGAGGCTGAAGGAGGCAGACGGCAGCGAACATTTCAGGGCTTGTGAACTCCACCATTTGACCATCGAACTCAAGTCCACCGGCATGTACGACAAGCCCGTGAAAGAAGCCCAAAAGGCCTATCTGGGGACCCACGGCGTGGCCAGGGACATCAGCCACCGGAAACGTCTTGAATCACAACTTCAACAGGCCCAGAAAATGGAGGCCGTCGGGACCCTGGCCGGAGGCATTGCACACGATTTCAACAACCTCCTCATGGGCATCCAGGGATATACCTCTCTAATGCTCCTGAAGATTGATTCCAACCATCCCCATTATCAGAAACTGAAAAGCGTAGAACAGTATATCGAGAGCGGCGCTGAACTCACAAAGCAGCTGCTTGGGTTCGCAAGGGGAGGAAAATATGACGTTAAACCCGTGGATATCAATGAACTGGTGGAAAAGACCGCAAACATGTTCGGTCGAACCAAGAAGGAAATTGTCATTTCTACGGAATATGATCAAGGTCTCTGGGCCGTCGAGGTGGATCAGGGACAGATGGAGCAGGTACTTCTCAACCTCTTTGTCAATGCCTGGCAGGCCATGCCCGGCGGCGGCAAACTCTCCCTTGAAACCAGGAATGTGACCCTTGATGCCCAGGTCGTAAGCCCATATGGCCTTACCCCCGGGCTCTACGTCCAGATCGATGTGAGCGACAGCGGACTCGGTATGGACGAAAAAACCCGGAGAAGAATCTTCGAGCCCTTTTTTACAACGAAAGAGATGGGGCGCGGAACGGGTCTCGGGCTTGCCTCCGCCTATGGAATCGTCAAAAACCATAGCGGCATCATAGAGGTGAAAAGCAAGATCGGTCAAGGCAGTACCTTTACGATCTTTCTGCCTGCCACCAGCAAAGAGATCCAGCGGGAGACCGGGTCGGATGGCAAGATCCTTCGTGGGCCTGAAACCGTCCTTCTGGTGGACGATGAAAATATGATCATTGAAGTGGGTGCCGAGATACTGGAGGCATTGGGCTATGATGTCATTGCAGCCAGGAGCGGCTCCGAGGCCATCGACCTCTTCGAGGCCAACAAGGACAGGATAGACATCGTCGTTCTGGACATGATCATGCCCGGGATGGGGGGAGGCGACGCCTATGATCAACTGCGGGAGATCAAACCCGATGTCAAGGTACTCCTCTCCACCGGCTACAGTCTTAAGGGAGAGGCATCCGAAATATTGAAGCGGGGGTGCAACGGCTTTATTCAAAAGCCTTTCAATATAAGGATGTTATCTCACAAGCTCAGGGAAATCCTGGATTCCTCCCTTACCTAACCCCTTTCTTTTCCGGCCCTAAACCGTCAGGGCTATCCCAAATCCACCGCCTAACTTACGCTTGATGTTCTGCACCAAGCGATTTGGGGAGATTCCTGATCACCAGCGAGGTGTCAGATGTAAGGCGCCGCATCGTAGATCCCGCGATGTGTGCGGAAGGAGCGACGACTGAGTCGTATGAATAATACGTCGCAAGGAGGAGCGACCCAAAGGCAACGACACAGATGATGCCTTGATGGTGGATCAGGGGCTACCAGCGCGGCTGGTTTCCGATACCCTGCCCCATCACCTCGAGGGTGTCCGTCACCACCACAAATGCATTCGGATCCTCCTCGCGGACGATCCGCTTGAGGCGAGGCCATTCGCGGAATGAAATGACCGCATAAAGGACCTCAATTCCCCTGCCCGAGTAACCTCCCTTTGCCGTGGTGATGGTCACCCCCCTTCTGATTCCGTACATGATAGCGTGGGATATCCGCTCCCACTGGGTGGAAATGATCAGGACCGCTTTTCTCTGGCTGAGGCCCGTCATCACGAGGTTTAAGATGTGGGCACTGACATACATGTATATCAAGGTATAGAGCGTTTTTTCCAGAGGGAAAAGCGTGACCGCCGTACCCAGGATAATGATATTGAATCCCAGGCCCGTATTGCCCAACCGGAAGGAAAAGAGTTTCAGGAGGATGACGGAAAGGATATCCGTTCCGCCTGCCGAACCCCTGGAGCGGAGGATGATGGCCGACCCGACCCCGGAAATAATGCCTGCCAGCAGGGCGCTCAAAAGCTTATCCTGAAGCGGAAAAGAAACCTTGATAAATTGCACGGCAACCGAAAAAATGAGCATGCCGGCAATGCTGTAGAAGAAAAACCGGGGGCCGACAAATTTCCATCCAAGAATAAAGAGGGGCACATTCAGGAGAAAATAGAGTGCCCCCAAAGGCAAAACCGGCACAAGATAGTGAATGATGAGTGCCACCCCGGTAAATCCCCCGCTCAGGAAATGAAGGGGAACCAGAATGCCGTTGACAGCCACAGCACAAAGGACGCTCCCGACGGATATGAGCAGGAGGTTCCATGACACCTCTCTTATGGGCGTCAGAACAGATTTCAAAGTATGCTTGACAGACCGGCCTTCATCCATTCTATTTCTCTCTTTTCGGCTTCCTTACAAATCAATGGCCTGCATTCCGCAGAGCGACACAGTCAATTCGCCACAGGCATGACTCTTCCATGCACTCGGTCACCCTTTCGGTTCCGTAGCATTCGATGTTATGTTCAGCCTTCTGAATGGCACGTGTGATATCCGTTTTTTTCATCCGATAGGTATTGACACCCATTCCCTTTGCCATTTTTCTTAAGTGGTTGAAGTCCATCATATTCCCCCTTTCTGAGGTGATCTTTGTGGCCTGCAGAAAACCAACAAACCGGTGTGTTTTCCGTAAAAAAATGCCTAGAGATAACGGACCGATTTCCATTATGACTAACCATTCTAATCGGTCAAGAAAAATGAGCCAAGTTCAAAGCGCCACATTAGTTCTGTGTGAGGCTCAAATCAAAAACTTTCTATTTGCTGTCTATCCAGGCTTTTTCAATTTCTTGCAGTAGATGGCCTTGCCTTCGCCCTGGCCGTAAAAATCCTCAAGGACGGTTTCCAGGCGGTATCCGGAGCTTTCATAAAAGGCCCGGGTGCTGGCATATTGAACCCGCTGTGAGGTATCAACGTAGATCCGCTTGCCCCCGGCTGAACTGATGCGCTTTTCCACTTCTTTCACAAGACGCCGGCCAAGCCCCCTTCCCTGGAAATCCGGGGGTACGGCAATCCAATAGAGGTCGTAACTGTCCGCAGTGGCGGGAATCGGCCCGAAACAGGCATATCCCGCAAGCCGGCCATAGTGCTCAGCCATAATGAACTCGTAGCCGCTCTCCGCTCCCTTGGCCAACCCCTCGGTCGCCAGTTCCGCCGCCACGTCCACCTCGGCGGGTGAAAAAAAGCCGGTGATCTCCACCAAGCGCCGCACCCGCTCCACATCCTGCGGTTGTAGCTCATTTCGGAGCACCACCCCGTGAATCCGGTCGTTGGCGGCGTGGTGGCTGTCGGCCCATTGCATATTGCCCTCGGTCAGGCCGCGAAAAAAGGCCATGGCGTTGTGGCCCAGGGTCCTGGTGCGATATCCCCCTTCCTGGATGATCACTGTGGGCAGCCCCATGGCCCCGATCATCTTTCCATTCTTCATGAAATCCTTGGCCGTCAGGAACCAGGTGCCGGTCGGGTCCGCTTTGGCCGGATCCAAGCCAAAGGCCACCACCAGAAACTGCGGTACGAATTCCTCAATTCTTCGGATGGCACGAACCAGGGTCTTGCGGAACTTTTCGCCGTCCACGGCCTCGGGCAGTGGCAGGTTCAAGTTGAAGCCCTCCCCGTCCCCTTCCCCGCGTTCCTCCTCGAAACCGCTGAAATAGGGGTAGGCAAAGCTGGGGTGGCCGTGGATGGAGACAGTCAGTACATCCGACCGTCCGTAAAAGATGTCCTGTTCACCGTTTCCGTGATGGTAGTCAATGTCAAGGATGGCCACTTTGCCGTATGAACACAAGTACTGAGTGGCGATGGCGCTATTGTTGAAGTAGCAAAACCCGCCAAAAGACCGGCGCTCCGCGTGGTGGCCGGGGGGCCGGATCAGGGCGTAGGCGATGCGTTGCCCGTCCAGGACCTCTCTTGCCGCGGTCAGGGCACAATCCACGCCCCGCCGGGCGGCCGGGTAGGCGTTTGCGTTGATCGGTGTAAACGTGTCGATGCAGTAATAACCCGACAATACCGATGCCTCCTTGGGGAGGCGCGTTTTGTTCCGGATAGGGAAGATATAGGGATAGAGTGCCTTGTCGGCAGGTACATCGGCGCAGGCCTTCTTGAGATAGTGAACAAAATCGGGATCGTGAACTGCGTAGAGATGCCTGTCGGGAAACGTCCGAGGGCTGATGCGGGCAAACAGACCGCTGGGCTCCAGGGATTCCAGGATACTCTTGATGCGCACGGGTGACTCCACGTAGCCCCGTTCGTGGACGTGATGGATGTCGTGCTTGTCGTTGACGACAAGGGCGATCTGTTCTGCCTGGCGGCCTTCGACCTCTGTTTTGACTGCTTCCGGTTTGACATAGCGAAACGGCCGCAACCTTACCGGGTCCTCTTGAAAACCGGCGATCACTTTCTCCACATAGTCGGCCGGGCAATAATCCGCATACTTTCGTTCCAAAATGGCCCGGGCGACCTTCCTTGCAAAACGGTTTCGGAGTGGTGCCTGGTTGTCAAGTCCGTCATAGACCAGGTGCGGCATGCAGGTGTCATCCGGTGATACGGACGACTCATAGGCGGTCCCCACGATGGGACGGGCTCCATATTGCTCGTAAAAACGCAAACGTGCCCTGTTTTCCTTCAGCAACGCCTCATCCGGACAATTTTCAGCGTCATCGGGGAGACACTCGAAAAAAAGCCCTTTGGCCTCAAGGGCCTTGGCTTCCCGGCGGACGCGTTCATAGAGGGCACCGCCGACGCCACTGCTCCTGCTGGCCGCCGTTGCGATCCAGTCCAGATAGACAAACCGGATATCAGGTTCATGAAGGATGGTGGCGAATCCCCGCACCCTGCCTTTTATGCTTTCGGCCACGAAAAGGATCATACGAAACCGCTGTTTGAACGGATTCCTCAGTTTTTCGCCGATCAGCTCGATGTCATCTTCACGCACCGAAGTGAAGCGGCTGCGAAGGATCTGTTTGACCTGATCCAGGGTGCCTTTGTTCACGGGAATCACGTCATCATAGATGCGTCGTATGTGAAGCATGTTGCACACTCCTGGTTGCAATAATTTTCCGACAATTCATCACTGATAAAACCTTAAAAACCACATCCCAGACTTCCAACTAAGTCGTCTCATCCGAGGAGTTCAAGGAAGCGGACCTGAGGGTCTTTTTCAGGTTCGGAAACACGGTCTCTATTCTACCCCAAGGAGACAGCCTGCACATCTCCTATGATCCGGCGCACTGCTTCCGTAAAAGGCACCCCGGCTTGTGCCAGGGCCGCGGAATATCCCGCATCGCGCGCAAGGCAGGGATTGGCGTTCACTTCCAGCACCCAGGGTCGGCCCTCGGCATCCACGCGAAAATCCACCCTGGCATATCCCCCGAGGCCGAACGTTTCCCAGCAGCGTCCGGCCAACAATGCGAGGGCGTCCAGCAACGTCTGATCAGCCGGGGGAAAGTCAAACCTGCGCACCGTGTGCTCATACTCGAAGGTGCCCTTTTCCCACTTGGCTGCATAGTTCACGATACGGGGTTTGTCGACCCCATATTCTTCAAATACGATTTCCGCCGGGGGCATCATCTGGACTCCCACTTCTTTCGCCAGCAGCGTCAAATTGAACTCCCTTCCGTCTATGAACCGCTCGGCGAAACAGGAACCGCCCAGTTGAGGCGCCCTCCCGGCCAGCAGGGAAAAGGCCTTTTCGGGAGTCGCCCCTCGCACCAGACTTTGGTCATCCAGGCCTATGGAGGCATGCTCCCAGACGGATTTGATGATCCACGTGCACGCCGGTTCGCAGCTCCCGGAGGTCTGCAGAGAGGCTTCCGGATAGGGACCAACCCAGGCAGGCGTTGGAATACCGGATACCGCCATCCGCTTCTTGGCCATGACCTTGTTAGAGGTGATAAGCATCGCCTCAGCGCCTGCGCCCGTATAGGGAACCCCCATGGCTTCCAGGCAGTAGGGAAGAAGGTGAATCAGCCGACCCTTGCCTTCCAGGGACTCCACCAGATTGAAGACCAGGTCCACCTTCCAGGCGGTCAACCTGTCCATGACGCCCGCCAGATCAAGGCTGCACGGAAAACATTCGGCCGTGTGGCCCAGGGCGGTGACGGCGTCCTGCACGGCCCGGGCCTGGTCCCGAACATCCAGGCCGTCCGGCCCATCCCGGGGGCCCACACCATCATGGACGATTGCGACACGCATCAGACAGGCTCCCCGATCCGGAGGGCTGCGGATGCCACGATTCGCTCGATCAGTTTTACGTAAGGCACCCCGAGATGGTTGCAGATAATGGGCAGGTCCGAATGCACCGGATGGATACCGGCCAGGGGGTTGACCTCCATGAACAACGGCTGCCCGCCGGGATCGCACCGCAGATCGATCCGGCCCGCATCGCGACACCCCAGAACACGCCATGCAGCCAGCGCAATCCGCTCCGCCTCCGCCACCACCGGATCGTCTCCCGGCCATAAGAGTTCATAGGAGACCCTATCCACGTACTGGGCCTTGTTCAAATAAGAATAGACACCTGCCTCGGCCGATTCCCGGAGGTGCACCTCGATAGTGCCCAATGCCATGGCAAGGCTGCCGGTGCCCACGATGCCCACCGTGAATTCACGGCCGGGGAGGTAGGGTTCAATCAGGACCGGTTGCCGAAAGGCTTCAATCAACCGGCTGCATGCCGAAGGCAAACGTGTCCTGTCTCGAATGATGGAGGCCGGCGTGACCCCCTTGCCGGTCCCCTCCGCCACGGGCTTGATGAAGAATGGAGGAGGGAAGGCCACCGCAGCTGTATCTTCCAGGCATTCAGCGACCACGACGAAGTCCGAGGTGGGTATGCCGGCATCCCGGATAACCCGCTTGGTCATCCCCTTGTGGAGGGTCAGGCTCATAATCAGGGGGTCCGAAAAGGTGTAGGGAATCCGGTACAGGTCCAGAAGGGCCGGCACCTGGGCCTCCCGCCCGATGCCGTGCAACCCTTCGGCAATGTTGAACACCAGGTCCCAGCGCCTGCCGGCGGCGAGGGCAGCGACAAGCTGTTTGGCGTTGCCGATCCTCTCGGTGACATGCCCCAGGGAACTGAGGGCCTCTTCGATCGCTGCCACGGTATCCTCGCGGTCGAATTCGGCGGTGTCCAATTCCGAGTAGCCCTGGTTCAGGTATTCAGAGCGCAGGTCATAGGTCAAACCGATCTTTATTTTCATTGGAGATCCTTCATTTTACAAGATCCACTGTTCTTCCCTTCAGTGAACATTCCTAAACATTGCAGGGGGGGCTCACAACGGACCTCCCCGGTTGAAAAAAACGGGGACCCGTGAACTCTGCATCACGATCCCCGAGACCTCAGCAAAACGATCAGCAGTATTCCGGCAATAGGCAATCCGGATAGCGGTAAAGGTTCTTTTCATAGTTCCGCAAAAGGAGTGCGCCGTCTTCCCGGCCTACGATATATTCGGGTGTCAGGGGGATCTTGCCGCCGCCCCCGGGGGCGTCTATCACGTATGTCGGCACGGCATACCCGCTTGTGAACCCGCGCAGACCCTGAATGATTTCGAGGCCCTTGGCCACGGGTGTCCGAAAATGGGCCGACCCTGTGATGGGGTCACACTGGTAAAGGTAGTAAGGCTTGACACGCATTTGCATCAATTGGTGCATCAGGGTGCGCATGGTCTCCACATTGTCATTAATACCCTTGAGCAGCACCGTTTGCGAACCGAGCGGGATACCGGCATCGGCAAGCATGGCGCAGGCCCGGTAAGCCTCGGGGGTGCATTCGTCCGGATGGGTGAAATGGAGACTCATCCATAGCGGATGGTATTGCCGTAACATGCGCACAAGCTTCGGGGTGATGCGCTGTGGCAGGACCGCCGGCACCTTGGTACCGATTCTAATGATCTCCACGTGAGGGATCTGCCGCAACCGGGACAGGATCCACGAGAGCCTCTCCTCGCCGATCAGCAACGGATCCCCGCCCGACAGCAGCACATCGCGTACCGAAGGGGTCTTCCGGATGTAATCAAAGGCGTTCTCAAGCCGTGACCGGCTGGGATGAAGACCTCCCCGGCCCACCATACGCGAGCGCGTGCAATAGCGGCAATAGGTTGAGCAGAAATCCGACAGTAACAGGAGTACCCGGTCAGGGTACCGATGGACCAATCCAGGCACCGGGCTCTGGGATTCCTCGTCCAGGGGGTCGTCCGCCTCCCCGAGGCCTCTGATCGTCTCCTGCAGGGTCGGCACCACGGTGCGGCGCAGCGGTTGATAAGGATTATCCGGGGACAAGAGGCTCATGTAATAGGGGGTGATGGCCAGGGGCAAACTGCCGGCCGACCGGGTCATGGCCGATCGCTCATCCTCTGAAAGCACGAGCATTTGCTCAAGTTGGGGCACACTCCGGATGCGATGGCCCACCTGCCACCGCCAGTCGTTCCACAGTTTGGACGGAACGGCCGGATAAAACCGTTTTCTGAAGGCACGTACCACCGGGCTGAAAGACCTGGTACGTGGAAAAGGAAATGGGACGATGCATGGGCTGGACTTGGTGTGAACCTGGGGGGATGAAAAAGGCGAGGCGGCGCAAAGGTCGAGCAAGGGGTCGGGAGGTTCGTCCGACTCCTCTTCAACGGTGCTGGGAGGTTTTTTTATCAACTGGTCATTGAGCCACATCGAATTTTGCATTGTTTCCATCTCCTTAGTTAAGAGGACTATCCGTGTCTTGGCTGGGAATCATTCCAGCCTCTCCGGGATATCTGCAATCAAAACAAGAAAATTTCTAATAAGCGAATATAAGACCTTCAATGGGAAAAGCAAGAAAATAATGGGCCCAGATATTGTTATTTTAAAATAAACCATTTCAATGGGTTACGGCATAAATCATCTAGCGGGTCTTTGATAAGATATCCATGTGCACCTTCTTGGAGGCAATTGGGTTACCAAAAAAAAATTAGCCTTTCAATGGTAGGGCTGATGCTTGGAATCCTGCGTCAATCGACATCGCCGGTGTCATCCCGTTTTGTTTTTTTTCCCTTTTTCCGGTTTTCGGCCAATAAACGAAAGGAAGGAAAGTCCGTTAGCTTGCGGGCATCGTACAAACCGAGCAGCAGCAGGAAGCCCAGGGTGGAAAAATGCAGCTCCGGATATATCAGCAACAGCCGCCCGAAGGATTGCCACTTGAAGATTAGTACACAACTGATGGCCACGACAATTGTCCAGAAAAGCCGCAACAGGGCAATACGCATCCCGTCTTCGTCCGCTATGGTGTATACCCGATCGATGATGTTCGTCAGCACGACCAGCGGCAATAACACGACATATCCCGCTGGGGTAAAACCAAAGAGCTCCAGGGTGGACAAGGTCAATACCATGATTAATGCGACCAAGGTAAAGACAATGCTGAGCCGCGGTACCTTCATCAATTTGAGGCCCGGCAGAAGTGAACGTCCACTGATGCCGATGACCACGACCACGGCAAATAGAATAACGGCGGTTTGCCAATCGGCATACAGGATCGCCAGTGCCAGCAGGGTGGGGCTAAAGGTTCCGAACGTCACCACACCTATCACATTGCGGAAGAGGGTGGTCAACAGAGCACCCGCCGGAAGCATGAGAAGAATGATCAGCGCGTTCTGGGTGGATAGCGGCAACCGGGTCAGATCGACAATTTCAAGGAAGCTCAGTTTTTTACTGCCAAGCAGCCCCTTGGGCATAGCGATATGGGTGACGGAATAGCGGTGGGATAGATCGGAAATTTCCTTGACACGTAGAATGTTATCTCCCCCCTGCCGAACGGGCACGAAATAGCCCGGGAGTTCAGCGCGGTGACCGTTTTCAGGGTCGAACGGCACCCATTTGTCATTAATGGATGCTTCGACCCAGTAATGGGGATGAGCTTCCGGATTATCGCGCAGAACAAAGCCTGTGATTAGCCGGGAAGGGATTTTACCGGCACGGAACAGGGCGATCATCAGGCGGGCACGGCCGAGTGTCGTTCCCCTTCTTTTCGCCAATACCCCGGCGGCATCATGCGGTGCCCCCGTCGAATGAGCGGCAATCTTGTTTTCACAAAAAGCCGCGATGGCCTCAAGCAGTCTGTCTTTGTCCGTATTTTGCGAAGACAACTGACGAGCCATATTCTCGATACGTTCGTTGTTGGTCTGAATATCGGGTTCGTCACTCAAATAAAGCTCGCGAAGCTCAGGGGACAGCTTCAATTTCTGCGCAGCGCGCTGCCGGTGTATGCCGGGCGTAAAGTGCAACTGAAAATCGGCACGAAAATGAAACCGGCCCCTTTGGGGAACAATAAAAGCAGCTTCACGCGGTTTTTCGGTCTTGGCCTTCAGCCGCACTTGGAACAGCCCCGGGTAGAAGAAGTTCTGACCGACGGCCCTGACATGGGGGGTGTCGATCGGCAAGGCCAGATTAAGTAGCGCCCCACTCTGTTCCGAGCGAAAGTCATAATCCAACGTCAGCTTCCAAGCCGTATCGCCGGACGGTATCCCGCCATGCTTGGGCCACAATGTTCGGAGCGCAACGCAGGTCACGCTCACCAGAATGAGAACGACAATGGCCCAGATGGCTCCCGGGCGATGTTTGATAAAAGGCATATCGGTTCGCGACCCTCCCAGAAAAACATGCCAATATTACCACTAGACGCCAGGCCATGTGAATATGTTCAAAAAAACGATCGTGCCTGTCATGATAATATAAATCCTACTTTAGGACCAGAAACGTTTTCAGTCAAGGACTCGAGCCGTTTTCACCGGCAGCCGATCGATACTGAATTTCAAACAGCAATGATTGTCATTGAAAGTATTCTATGATAGGGTTCTTTTAGTCTATCTGAAAGTAAAGATTCCCGGCAGCGGCTCGGCTGTTTTCATCCCGGGGTTCAAATTGAAGGAAGTTCAACAAAATCCAGGACGGGGAATCCTTCCCCGTTGAGGACATGCCAATCTGAACAGGATCGCCCCATTGAATCCCCGAGAGGGTAAGCAAAGCACACAGTTCAATTGGGTTCCCTATTGCGGTTCAATGTCATATTATAACACCTGAATCGGACGGAGCAACCATGACTGCTGAGAACGATAAAATCACGATCGGCTGGCGTGAATGGGTGAGGCTGCCGGGCCTTTATATTCCTGCCATCAAGGCCAAGATAGACACCGGTGCCAGGTCGTCGGCGTTGCACGCTTTTAATATAGTAGAGGAATTCCAAGCGGACGGCCGGAAAATGATCCGCTTTGCAATGCGGCCGCTGCAGCGCAGAAAAAATCTGATTCTTAACTGTACGGCCGATCTTCTGGAACGGCGGATGGTCACTGATTCCGGCGGTCATCGGGAGCTGCGCCATGTGATTCAAACACCGGTTATGCTGGGCGGCAAAACCTGGCCCATCGAAATAACATTAACCCACCGGGACACCCTAAAATTTCGAATGCTCCTCGGGCGAACGGCGTTGCGGGGGTGCTACCTGGTCGATCCGGAAAAATCCTATCTGACCGGACGTTCCCTGGCGAAATCCTACCGCTCGGAGGGAAGCAGAAAGGAGGCAACATGAAGATTGGTATCCTATCCAGAAAGGCCGAGCTCTACTCGACCAGCCGCCTGGTTGAAGCCGGCAAAATGCGTGGTCATGAAGTGGTCGTCATCAATCCGCTGCGATGTTATATGAACATCACTTCCCACAAGCCGTCGATTTACTATATGGGTGAAAAACTCGACGGCTTCGATGCCGTTATTCCACGAATCGGCGCTTCGATCACCTTTTACGGAACCGCGGTGGTCCGCCAATTCGAAATGATGAATGTTTACAGTGTAAACGAATCCGTCGCCATCAGCCGCTCCAGAGACAAGTTGCGCAGCCTGCAGCTGCTTGCCAGAAAGGGCATCGGCCTGCCGGTAACCGCCTTTGCCCATTCGACAAAAGATACCGCGCAGCTGATCGATGTCGTGGGAGGGGCCCCGTTGATTATTAAACTGATCGAGGGAACCCAGGGGATCGGCGTGGTGCTGGCGGAAACCAACAAGGCCGCCGAAAGTGTCATCGAAGCCTTTCGGGGATTGAAGGCCAATATTCTCGTACAGGAATTTATCAAGGAATCCGGTGCCATGGACATTCGATGCTTCATTGTCGGTGGGAAAGTTGTTGCCACCATGATGCGGCAGGGCAAAACCGGCGAGTTTCGTTCCAACCTTCACCGGGGCGGAAAGAGCGCCATGATCCACATAAACCCCGAAGAGCGCTCCACCGCGGTGCGCGCCGCCAAGATCATGGGCCTCAACGTGGCCGGCGTCGACATGCTGCGCTCGAATCACGGGGCGGTCATCATGGAAGTCAATTCATCGCCCGGGCTGGAAGGGATTGAAAAAACAACCAAGAAGGATATCGCCACGATCGTCATTGAATTCATTGAAAGAAAT
>JBAPTR010000361.1:0-2488 GCA_049282265.1 Desulfatiglandaceae bacterium
TTCAGGGAGTATCCCAGGCTTTCACGGTAAGCCAGGAACTCATCCATTTTGGGGGCCAGGAAACTTTTAAAGGGTTTCATGGAACAGGACCTTTCTCATTCGTTCGGTATCGATGTAAAGATATCTCTGGGTGGATTGGATATTGCCGTGCCCCATCATTTCTTTAATCTCGTATATGGATCGCCCTATACACAGAAGGTTCTGAGCGTAGGTATGCCTGAGCCAGTAGGCTGAGGAAGAGAGTCCCGCCTGTCTCATGGCTTTCCGGATGGCAAGAATCACGGTGCCGGCTCCGATTGGTCTAATAGGTTCTTGGCAAGTCAAAAAGAGAGGTCTGTACTGCGCCTTGGGTCTGGCCTTCATGATATAGGCGGCGATGGCCTTCATGGTCTGCTTGGGTAAAGGAAGGATGGTCGGGCTTTTGGTCTTTCTGTTCCTGACGGTGAGCTCTTCTTTTTGGAAAGAGATGTCATCAAGGGTAATCTTACTGATCTCAATGGGCCGAAGCCCCAAGGTATAGGCCAAGTGAACCATGGCATACGTCCGGATATCTGCCGGAGTGGAAAGCTTCAGGCTTGAAAAGAGCTTTTGCACCTCCCGGGGCCGCAAAAATCTGGGCGGTTTTTTCTGCTCAAAGAGACGCGCCCCCACTAACAGGGGAGCAAGGTTCCTTTTCAGTATTCTTCGTTCCTGATACAGATATTTCAGAAACCCCCGGAGGAGATGACGGTAGGTCTTAAGAGTCGTCTTCGCCACCTTAAACTCTGCCATGAATGCATCAAGGTGTTTGATCTTTAGTGCGGAGAGTTTGATTTTGTGCCTCTCAAGATACGCATGAAAGGAGGCCAGCACCCTTCTTACACTGTTAATCTGGGTTTGAGGGATTCCTCGGGTCTGTTCGAGATAGAGAAAATATTGCTCGTAAATGTCGGGCAATTTGACCTGGTAGTTTGGGATCTTTAAAGGCCCCGCAACCTTGCCGTCCTGGTGTAGGTACTCTGAAAGACCGATTATGGCATGGGACGTATTTTCCAGAGGAGTGTATTTCCGAAACTCTCTGAACGTATCGTACGTAAACAGATCTTTCCAAGGCGTATTCTCTTTCATTGCATAGGTGAAAAAATCGATCAGGACCCGGGTAAGGGAAGTGCTGTTGTTGGGCCCTCCCTGCACCTCCGCCAACTTTATCCCGCACAGGTAATCCAGGATGGCTTCCAGCAACATCTTGAGGTCCTCGTTCATTGGAGCGACTCCCGGATCCTTTTCATATGCTGAGAGGTCCTTTCGCGCTGCTGTTGAATGATTTCTTCCCTTGTAAGGGGCGTCACCGGCTGTGGCGGCAATGAAAGGACCTGATAGACGGGATACTCATAGGCCAAAAGGGACTTGCTGATTAATTCCTCTCTCGCCTCTCCCAATGAGGTCAGACCGATTTTGATCAAACTGCATATCTTGTCATCATGGTAGAAACTGATTCCGTTTCTGTCGGAAACACTCACCAGAAAAAAATAAAGCAGGATCTCCACGGCGGACAGATCCCGAAGGAACCCACCGGTGATAAAACGATGGTCGATCCAGCTGAAGGATCCTTCAATTTTACGGACCCGTTGAGAATTGAGGATTCTTTTGGAGTACATGGTTGTCACCTCCCGCAGGGAATGGCGACATTTTCCCCCACACAGAATCCTCTGTCCAACTGAACTTGTATATCAAGACAGGGGAGCATGCTAAAAAGAAATGTCATTTCAGGGGGTTTTGCATCTAACTGGGCTTGTATATCAAGATTATACAAATCCCATAATTGATTGGTTATCTCAGGCGCTTGCTTCTTTAACTGGGCTTGTATATCAAGACGGAGCTTTTTTCTCCTGTCACGCACCCTTTGTGCTTTCCGGTTCTTTTTCTCATATTCCGGATGGCTTTCCCGGTAGTGTTTGAGGTATCCCGGATTTTGGTCAAGCCATTCTCTGAGCCGAGGGTAGTCATTGCGATAGTGGTCAGGGTTTCTTTGTCGCCAACGCCTGTTGTTTTCCGACTTCAGGGCTTTTTTACAGGCAGCTTTTCCACAGGTCTTCTGGCGGTCACCAACTTTTACGTGAGGTGTGAACGGGGTCTTGCAGTAGGGGCATTTTTTCATCCTGGTCCTCCTTTGCAAAAGAGGAATCACACAACCCAGATAAATCAAAAGACCAAGATGAATGAAGATGAATCAAAAGAAAAGAACCACAGATTTTTCCTTTTCTCTCAATTACAGGAATTATAAGGAAGGAAGTTTAAACATGGATAACCAAGGCGGTTTCTACTGTGGGGGAAGTATATGGAAAACAACCAGGGAATAAAATGGAAGGAACCAATTACTCACAACATAACCAAACTCACAACATAGTTTGCATAAACCTTTAGTCACTGGGAAATCAAGTATACATTTGGTAGCCATAAAAAGCCAGGCACCACTTGTGTGACATGCCTTTTACTAAAAGCCTTGGTG
>JBAPTR010000362.1:0-4955 GCA_049282265.1 Desulfatiglandaceae bacterium
AAATCCGTAGAGAATGATCTGATCGTGAAATAAACGACGGCATTGGAGGGAAGAGCGCGAGGACCTGAAACATGGCTTTCCATAAGAAAAAGATCCTGTTCATAACAACGGGTGTCATCACGTTTGTTGTCATCGTGGGCATCCTCGCGCTCTTGCTCAATATCAAAGCCTTTAAACCGCAGATCGAGGCAGCCGCGTCTACTGCTCTGGGAATGGATGTCCGGATCAAAGGCAGGATGGGCATGGCTCTTTTTCCGGGTTTCGGCCTATCGCTGAAGGACGTCAACGTGCGCAACAAGGGATTGGATGTGGTTACGATTGAGAAGATGAGGATAGGGCTGAAGCTCATCCCACTCGCAAGGTCCCAAATCAAGATAACCCAGGTCGGGTTTGTCAGACCGGTCTTCTCCATAGTTCGGTTCAAAAACGGGATGTTCAATTTTGGAAAACCGGGACATATGTCATGGGAAAAACTTTTTGCTGTGAAAAAGATATCCATCTCTCAGGGGAACCTTGTTTATGCTGACGAAACATCCGGCAAGAAAATCGAAGTCGGTGACTTGGATTTGAGCATAAAAAACCATTTTTCCAGCGGTCCGTATAGCCGAGAACCATTCAAGAACATCTCATTCACCGGGGATATCAGATGCAAGACACTTAAGATTAATAACTTTACTCTGATGAACCTCGTGATGAGAGCAGAAGGTGAAAAGGGAATATTCGATATCAACCCGGTCCGTATGAATATGTTCGGTGGAACCGGGAACGGAAAAATTCATGTGGACATGACGGGGCCGTCGCCTCATTACAGGATGATCTATAGCCTTCAACAGGCCAGGATCGAAGAACTTCTTCCTCTATACTCACTCAAGAAAATTCCCAAGAAAACCATAGAAGGGCCGATCAAGTTTTCCGCGGACCTGACGGCAATGGGGAGGAGCGCAGATGAGGTGAAGCGATCGCTTAACGGCGACGTTTCTGTGAACGGGGAGAACCTGATGCTCTACAACATCGATATCGATGCCCTTATCATGAAATACGAACGAAGCCAGAACGTCAACCTCGTGGATGTGGGGGCGTTCTTACTGGCGGGGCCCATTGGGCCACTACTCACCAAGAGCTACAATTTTACAAGCCTGTACCAGGAGTCACAGGGCGGAAAAGGGATCATCAGAAAACTCGTCTCGATCTGGAAGGTAAAAAACGGCACTGCCGAGGCACGCGATGTAGCCCTTGCCTCAAAGAAACAGAGGATCGCCATGAAAGGGGGGTTGAATTTCATCAACGAGCAGTTTGTCCATGTAACCGTAGCGGTCCTCGATAAACGAGGGTGCGCCGTTTACAGCGAGAAAGTGCAAGGGCCTTTCCGTAAACCCCAGATTGAGAAGGAAAGTGTCTTTAAGTCAATTGCCGGATCCGTCTTGAAACCGCTGGGGGATGCGCTGAAATTCATTCAGGGTGAAAAGTGCACGGTATTCTATTCAGGTTCCGTAGCGCAGCCGGAGGGGTAACGCAGTTTCTGAAGCCGAACCGTAAGGCATATGTGGACTTCAAATCGTATGTGAAAGCCGGGGTTTGATCTAATAGATATCCGAGGGACGTTGTAGCCCTGCAAACTTGCTTAAGAGGAGGTTGTTGTCATGTCTTTTAAAGAGAATCTAAAGGGCAAAATCAAGCTCGACAGGCTTTTGAAAAAGCTCATTTCCACCATTAAAGAACCCCCGGGAAAATGGTGGTTGGACAAGGACCTCACCCAGGAACTTCTCGACATGACCGATTTTGAGCACAGGAAGGTAAGCAATCTCCAACTCTACGTGCGCCCTCTGAAGGGTGAAATCATGGAGGTTGTGGTTTTTGACAATGAGTTGCCCATCTACCACACTACCGTTGCCGATGTAGCACTGCGCAAAAGCCCCTACTGGCAGCAGATGTTCAGCATTCGGAATATCAAGAAGATTATGAATCATCATGATGTGCTGGTGAGTGAGGGGAAGGAGTCACTCAAGAGGTTGCAAGCCAACGCCCTGGCGCTTCTGGACCTCATTTATACGGGAGATGATCTGGCGCTGCTGCTGGAGGATGCGCGCAAGGGCCTGGAACGGAAATCCATCGAGCAGATACAGGAATCTTTCGATCTTTTTTTTGCACTGCTGGATTTCCAGCCTGTGTCTCTTGAGGTGCTGGAGCAGGATCTACAGATCTTTGCAAGACCAAAGCTCAACGCCGACGCCGTTCGTGCCTTTGAGCATCTCATCCTCTTCGACGAAAAAACTCTGTCACTAGGCCTGAAGAAGGGTCCATTTTCACCGGAGAGTGATTCAGACCTCGCTTGGGTCATGCAATATGTCCGCGGTCTAAAAACAGCCGATCTCAATGGCATGGACGTTTTTAAATTCCTGGCTGAACTGGCTCTGGAAAAAACGCAATCTAAAGGTGGGCAAAATCGAGTAGCAAAGGATAAATAGCTGATGACCTGAAAGGCCAAGACTCCAATTCGGAAGAGCTATCGACTTGAGTTCTCGAATTCCCTGTTAGGCGGATATGATAGATAAAGGAGAAAGTAATGAAAACAAAGGTGGGCTTGTGAATTGATGACTGGCTACACGATGGGTGGAGTCATTCATATCCTGCTGATCATCGCCGTGGTCGTGTTACTGATCCGAGTCGTTCAGTGGCGAAAACCAGTATAACCATTTGGACCCTCGCCCGAGAAGGTGAGGTGTTTACAGAGATGACCGGCAGCTGCCATCAATTTCGGCAGCATCGATCTCATCAATTAAGGAGGCAATATGAAAAGGATATTGATTTCAATGTTTATCGCAGTGTCATTACTGACGGCCTGTGTAGTTTTGCCGGCGGGACGGCGCGGCCACAGTTCAGGTGGAGTAATGATCGCACCCTTTCTTCCGCCGATCGTGGTGCTGGGCGCAGAACCATACTATTCTTACAGTGACTTTCATTATCATTACACAAACCACCGTTGGTACTACTCGAAGTCAAGGAGTGGGCCTTGGGCCGAATTGCCTAGGAACCGCTACCCCAAAGAGGTCAGGTTCAAAGGAAAAAATAGGATTCAAAACAGGGGCCGATACGATGATCAGCGGGACAGGGACCGGGACCACGATAACCGACGCCAATGATATTGGCCTGCTGGCAGTGACAACCACTGATGGATTCTCCCGAAAAGTTCATCAGTGGTGTCTGTGCGTCCAAGATGGATGACCGCATCGAATAATCAGCCGTCATACATGTTTCTTTAATTGGCTCCAGGTTTTCAACCGCCCTCATCGGTCTGATGTTCGACTCTCCTTCAAAAAGCGGAGAATGAAGTGAAACTGTTGCCGCATATCACCACCTATCTCAATCTTACCGGGCACCTGTGTGCTGCCTCTCTTTTTCTCATGCCCCTTTTCTCATCGCCCCCTGCGGTGGCTGCGGACAGAGCCGGCGATGAATTTCTGACCGGTTATATTGTCTCCATCCTCGATCGGGACCTGCATTGGGAGAGAGACAGCTATATTTTGAAGATTGTCAACGGGGTTGCCACAATTACCTTATTTAAGGATGACCTGATGCGACGGGAAGCGGCCCACAAGCAGCTGCGCACTATCGACGGACTTCAGGGGATAACGATTGTGGTGAAGCCTGCAGACGCCGCCAAGCCGGAAGCGGTAGGCAGTTTTATGGGGATAACCGGCCAGGGAGAAGCCTTACCAACGGGCGACCTGTTCCGACCGCTCATCGCCGACCCGAAGCAGCCGCAGTTCTTTGTCAGCTTCAACCACTTCAGATCATCGGGTGTGCAATACACCATGGCGTCAGTCGGCTTTGGAGAGACATTCGGCATATACAGGTTCTTGGGCATCCGTGAGGGGGACGGCCTGCAACTGAGCGTGGAAGGCGCCCTGTTCGCCCAGTTCAACCTGAGCACTCCTTCAAACGACCTGATCAACGCGGACTACACCATCGGAATTCCCGTCACCTATCGGTATGGCGACAATTCGCTCCGCTTTCGCATTTATCACCAGAGCTCGCACCTGGGGGATGAACTGCTCCTAAGCGCCAATCATCCGGAACGGGTTAACCTCAGCTACGAATCCACTGAACTCATTTATTCCCGCGAATGGCGTGAATGGCGAGTGTACGGCGGCGGGGAGTACCTGGTCCACAAGGAACCGGGTGATCTAGAGCCGATGAGCGCCCACTGGGGGATCGAGTATTGCGGCAGCAAGCCGGTTGTGTGGAACGGCAGGCCGTTTGCCGGGGTGGATATGAAAAGCTTCGAGGAGCATAACTGGTCCATCGATACCAGCGTCAAGTTTGGCCTCGAGTTCGGACATGCCAACCCGGGGCAGCGTCGCCTGCGCCTCATGGCCGAGTGGTACAAGGGGTTTGATCCGCACGGCCAGTTTTACAACAATATGGTTGAATACTATGGCATGGGGGTGTCTCTGGGATTCTGACGGAGTTTGTCGTGGAGAGTTTTGAACGATCCTTTCTATCGATGGTTGAGAAACAGTTTCGCCGTTCGGGTGATTCACCCTTTAAGGGTCCATATGAAGCACAGTGAGTTCCGGCAGATGACAGCCGCGAGGCAAGGTTCAGGGCAAGAATGAGAAGAAAGGAACATCGGAAATAAGCTCCAGCGCCGGGGAATGCAAAAGGCGATCCAAGACATTGTGAATGCCATGCGGGACTTGACAAAATATCTTTCCTGATTTTCGTCAAGCGCCTTTGAATAAAACTCGGCCGCTCGATTAATATTAAAAAGTGAAACGGTTTTGCAGGTAGTGAACTGTCCGGATGTCTTATTGACATGCCATTGAAAAAAGAGTGGGAGAGAACGTGTCAGGGGCAATCGAGGCCACAACCGAAGTTAAAGGAGGTTTTTCAAATGAGAAGAGTAATGTTCGTAAGGGGGTTGCTGGCAATAATACTGCTGCTGACCCTGGGGG